>NZ_JBHLZP010000167.1:0-15735 GCF_042429965.1 Actinoallomurus acaciae | reverse complement strand
CCGCGGCGGTGCCGCCGCGGGCGGCGTTCGCGAGCGGGGTGAGCTGGTCGCGCAGGTAGGCGTTCTCGGCCTGGACGAACTCCCCGGCCCGGCGGGCCTCGTCCGGGCCGCACCTCGCGGCGAGCCGGGCGAAGCGCGCCTCCTCCGTGGAGAAGGCGGCCCGCTCGGCGTCGTAGGCGCGGAGATAGCCGGGAGCGCCGGTGAGCGCCAGGGCACGCGTGTCCTCGTCGAGGGAGAGCATGAGCCGGTCGAGCCGGCCGGCGGAGGTGAGCATCGCCACGGACCGACGGGCGGTCGCGTCGGCGTCCTGCAGGCCGGTCACCGCCGAGAACAGGAGCGTGAAGGCGCAGATCATCGGCAGCGCCATCGTGCCGCCGATGAGGACCACCCGGGAGGCCGGCCACCTGCGCCACGCGGTTCTCCGCCTTGGGCCCGGTGCCGGCACCCTCACGCCTCACCTCCTGATCAGAACGGCAGGCGGTCCAGGTGGCCACCGGCGACGAAAGGGCAATGCCGCCATGTTCCGCTGAGAACGGCGTTCCCGTATCGGCCGGTCGGGCAGGTTTGTACGACAGCGGGCCCGCCGGTCGTCACGGATCGTGAGCCGCCTTCCCCAACAGGCCACCCCCGGACATCACGACAATCCTCCACACGCGGCGCTACCTGCGGATATTTCACCAGTAAGAATTCAGCTTCGGGAAAAATCACGCGCAAACACCTCTGCCTTAGAGGTACTTTCCTACCGGTCCCCCGCAGCCATCTCCCCCGGAGACGGCGGCCGCTCGCCCGGATTCCCTTGGCCGACAGGAAGAGTTGCGTGTGCTGATCCGACTTCTGCGTGCCTATCTGCGCCCCTATCGAAAGCCGCTGGCGCTCGTGGTGACGCTTCAGCTGGTGCAGACCCTGGCGACCCTGTACCTGCCGAGCCTGAACGCCGACATCATCGACAGCGGCGTGGTCAAGGGCGACACCGGCTACATCATGCGGACCGGCGGCATCATGCTCGCCATCTCCCTCGTGCAGATCGTCTGCTCGGCGAGCGCGGTCTACTTCGGCGCACGTACGGCGATGGCGCTCGGCCGTGACGTGCGGGCCGGGATCTTCAATCGCGTGCAGGAGTTCTCCGCGCGCGAGGTGGGCCGGTTCGGCACGCCGTCCCTGATCACCCGGACCACCAACGACGTGCAGCAGGTCCAGATGCTGGCCCTGATGACGTTCACGATCATGGTGTCGGCACCGATCATGGGGATCGGCGGCATCGTGCTGGCGCTCAACCAGGACGTCAAGCTGTCCTCGCTGCTGCTGGTCAGCGTGCCGGTCCTCGGCGTGGTGATCACCCTGATCATCACCCGGATGCGCCGGCTGTTCCGGCTGATGCAGACGCGCATCGACACGATCAACCGGATCCTCCGCGAGCAGATCGGCGGGGTCCGCGTGATCCGGGCCTTCGTGCGGGACCGGCCCGAGCAGGAACGGTTCGCCACCTCCAACACCGAACTGTTCGAGGTCTCCCTCGGCACCGGGCGGCTGATGGCCCTGATGTTCCCGACGGTGATGCTCGTCGTCAACGTCTCCAGCGTGGCCGTGCTGTGGTTCGGCGGCCACCTGATCAACGACGGGTCGATGCAGATCGGCGCGCTGACCGCGTTCCTGAGCTACCTGATGCAGATCATGATGTCGGTGATGATGGCCACCTTCATGTTCATGATGGTGCCGCGTGCCGAGGTGTGCGCCGAGCGCATCCAGGAGGTGCTCGAGACCGAGCCCAGCGTCGTCGCGCCGGACGAGCCGGTCCGTACGCTCGCCGTGCACGGCCATCTCGAACTGCGGGACGCCGGGTTCCGCTACCCCGGCGCCGAGCGGCCCGTGCTGAGCGGGATCGACCTGGTCGCGCGGCCGGGCGAGATCACCGCGATCATCGGGTCGACGGGCAGCGGAAAGACCACGCTGCTCAACCTGATCCCCCGGCTCATGGACGTCACCGCCGGCACGGTGCTCGTCGACGGCATCGACGTACGCGCGCTCGACCCGGACGTCCTGTCGGAGGCGGTCGCGATCGTGCCGCAGAAGCCGTACCTGTTCTCCGGCACGGTCGCCTCCAACCTCCGGTACGGCAAACCCGACGCGACCGACGAGGAGCTCTGGCACGCCCTGGAGATCGCCCAGGGCCGCGACTTCGTCGAGCGCATGGACGGCGGCCTGGACGCCAAGATCGACCAGGGCGGCACCAACGTCTCGGGCGGCCAGCGGCAGCGCCTGGCCATCGCCCGCGCGCTCGTGCGCCGGCCCGAGATCTACCTGTTCGACGACTCCTTCTCCGCGCTGGACTACGCCACCGACGCGGCGCTGCGGGCGGCGCTCGCCACCGAGACCTCCGACGCGACCGTCGTCATCGTCGCCCAGCGCGTCTCCACCATCCGGCACGCCGACCGCATCGTCGTCCTCGACGAGGGCCGCGTCGTCGGCACGGGCACCCACCACGAACTGATGGACACCGACGAGACCTACCGGGAGATCGTCCTCTCCCAGCTCACCGAGCAGGAGGCCGCATGACTTCCCCGTCCGGAGAACGCCCGGTACCGGGCCGTGGTCCCGGGCCGGCACCGGGCGCGGCCCGTGGCCCGGCCGCGTTCATGGCCGGCCGGTCGGTCGAGAAGTCCCTGGACTTTCGCGGATCGAGCCGGCGCCTGCTGCGCATGCTGCGGCCCGAGCGGCCGCTCATCGCCATCACGCTGCTGCTGGCCGTCGCCAGCGTCACCACCAGCGTGCTCGGCCCGCGCATCCTCGGCCAGGCCACCGACCTGATCTTCGCCGGGGTGGTCGGCCGCCAGGCGCCGGCCGGGGTCACCAAGGCGCAACTGGTCGAGCACCTGCGCGCGAGCGGTCAGAAGACCCTCGCCGACATGCTCAGCTCGATCGACTTCGTCCCCGGGCACGGCATCGACTTCGGCAGGGTCGGCACGGTGCTGCTGACCGTGCTGGCCCTCTTCGTGGTCGCCGCGGTTCTGGGGCTGCTGCAGGGCCGGCTCACCACGACGATCGTCCAGCGGTCGATGTACCGGCTGCGCGAGCAGGCCGAGACGAAGCTGGCCCGGCTGCCGCTGGGCTACTTCGACCGGCAGCCGCACGGAGAGATGCTCAGCCGGGTCACCAACGACATCGACAACCTCCAGCAGACGCTGCAGCAGACGCTCAGCCAGATCCTGACCTCGCTGCTCACGATCATCGGCGTGCTGACCTTGATGATCACCATCTCGCCGCTGCTGGCGCTGATCGCGCTGGTGACCGTGCCGGTGTCGGTGTTCGTGGCGGCCCGGATCGGCAAGAAGGCCCAGCCGCAGTTCGTCAAGCAGTGGGCCACGACGGGCCGCCTCAACGGGCACATCGAGGAGATGTTCACCGGGCACGCGCTGGTCAAGGTCTTCGGGCGGCAGAAGGAGTCGCGGGAGACCTTCGAGCGGCACAACCAGACCCTCTACGCCGCCAGCTTCCGCGCCCAGTTCATCTCCGGCATGATCCAGCCGGCGATGATGTTCATCGGCAACCTCAACTACGTCCTCGTCGCAGTCATCGGCGGGCTGCGGGTGGCCTCGGGGTCGCTGTCGCTGGGCGAGGTGCAGGCGTTCATCCAGTACTCCCGGCAGTTCACCCAGCCGATCACGCAGGTGGCCAGCATGGCGAACCTCCTCCAGTCGGGGGTGGCCTCGGCCGAGCGCGTGTTCGCGCTGCTGGACGCCGACGAGCAGGAACCGGACCCGGAGACGCCGGTACGGCCGCAGGAGGTACGCGGGCGGGTGGCGTTCGAGCACGTCTCGTTCAGCTACAGCCCGGACACCCCCTTGATCGAGGACCTGTCCCTGACGGTCGAGCCGGGGCAGACCGTCGCGATCGTCGGCCCGACCGGCGCCGGCAAGACCACACTGGTGAACCTCCTGATGCGCTTCTATGAGGTCACCGGGGGCCGGATCACCCTCGACGGCGTCGACGTCGCCGAGATGACCCGCGAGGACCTGCGCGCCCGTACGGGCATGGTGTTGCAGGACGCCTGGCTGTTCGGCGGCACCATCGCGGAGAACATCGCGTACGGCGCGGCCGGCGCGACCCAGGAGCAGATCGTGGAGGCGGCCCGCGCCACGCACGTCGACCGGTTCGTCCGTACGCTGCCGGACGGCTACGACACGGTCATCGACGACGAGGGCGCCAACGTCAGCACGGGTGAGAAACAGCTGATCACCATCGCCCGCGCGTTCCTCGCCCGGCCCTCCATCCTCATCCTGGACGAGGCGACCAGCTCGGTCGACACCCGCACCGAGGTCCTCATCCAGCGCGCGATGAGCTCCCTGCGCGAGGGCCGCACCAGCTTCGTCATCGCCCACCGGCTGTCCACGATCCGCGACGCGGACCTGATCCTCGTCATGGAGTCGGGGCGCATCGTCGAGCAGGGCACCCACGACGAGCTGCTCAAGGCGGAAGGGGCCTACGCGCGGCTCTACACGGCGCAGTTCGCCCAGGCGGTCGCCGAGGTCGACTGAACGGGCCCCGGGCCCGCGCGGGTGAGGACCTCGCGCGGGCTCTACGGCTCGGGGAGGATGAGCGACCTGGCCGCCTCGGAGGCGGACGCGAGTCTGGGGCCCAGTTCGCGGGCCATCGTGGTGGCCAGCGTGCGGAAGGCCCGTACCTGCGGGCGGAGGTCGTCCCTCCGGCTGGCCAGCACGCTCTGCGCCCAGGGCGCGTCGACCACCGGGACGAACCTGATGCCGGGCCAGCGGTAGAGACGGGAGAAGGAGTACAGCGCGGCGCCGGTCCCTCGTCCCGCCGAGACACTGGTGAGCACGTCCTGGATGGTCGCCGCCTCGTCGACGCCACAGCGTGGCGGTATGCCGTTGAGGGCCGGAGCGAAGTACAGGTAGTCGGTGAACACCTGGGGCACGCCCTCGGGCAGCCCGACGAAGATCAGGTCGAGCACGTCGCTCAGGCGCAGCGCGTCCGCGTCGCCTCCCGGGCCGGCCGAGGGCACGATCAGCACCCGGGGCTCGGTGGTGAGCACGTCCACGTTGAGGCGCTCGTCCTCGGGCCGCGGGCGGACGAACGCCAGGTCGACCTTGTGCTCGGTGAGCGCGGTGGTGTGTTCGGCGAAGCCGAGGCTCTCGACGCTCAGCGGGACGTTCGGCTGCGCCCGGCGGAAGGCCCGCAGAATCGCGGGCGTCAGCTCGGCCGAGCCGGGAGCCATCACGCCGACGCGCAGCGGGAGATCGTCATCGGCGCGCAGGTCCGTGACGGCGTCGGTGGCGGCGTTCGCCGCGGCGAGCATCGTACGGGCGTGGGGCACGAGCCGCTCGCCCGCCGGTGTCAGTGCGATCGGTGAACGTTCGAGGAGCTGCACGCCCAGCTCGCGTTCGAGCCGCTGGATGTGGCCCGTCACCGCGGGCGGCGACAGGAACAGCCGGGCGGCGGCGCGGGCGAACTGCCCCTCCTCGACGACCGCCAGGAACGACGCCAGTTGCCGTAGTTCCACGGTTTCACGGTACGTGGTCAGCCGTCCGATATCTGACCCAGATTCAACTTTCGTGAAGTCTGTCCGCTTCTCCGGCCATGTCGGGCTATACCTGAAGCGTGACCACGAACGCGCCCCCTCGGCACCGGACCACATCCGCGTCCGGACATGGCCCATGCGTTCGCCGTCCGCGCGGCGGGCTCTCCCCCGCTCGTCGCGAGTCCGCTCACCGCTGCCACCACCTGGCCCTGGTCATCTCCCCAGCCGGCGCCTGCGCCCCCACGCTCGCCATCCAGGGCCTTCCGCCGCACGTGGTGGCGGCGGTGAGCGGCCCATCTCCTCGATAAGCCGCATTCCCGGCGTAGAGGATGTCTCGGAATTCACCTCCCACTTTGGGTGACGGTTCGGTTACCGAGGGAGAAGAAGGTAGCGCTCGCGGGCGATTGAAGCAGCGCAGGCATGTCACCACCATGAAGCTGCGCTTTCACCTCCCCATCGGGCGTACCGGAAGGACCGATCACATGGCGAGTGAGTTCCAGCGGAAGAAGATCGCCGGCGTGTTCGAGGCGATGGACGCCGACGGCGACGGCTTCCTCCGCGAGGCCGACTTCGCGGCCCTGACCGCCCGCTGGATCGCCATCCGGGGGACGAGCGGCAGCGTCCGGCTGACCTCGATCATGATGGGCTGGTGGGACACCCTGCTCGCCGCCTCCGACGCCGACCGGGACGGCAGGGTCACCCTCGATGAGGTCCTGCTCGTCGTCGGCCGGCTCGGCGGCATGCCCGGGGCGGTCGGCGACACCGCCGAGGCGATGTTCGAGGCCGTCGACGAGGACGGCGACGGGCGCGTCTCGCCGGAGGAGTACAACCGGATGATCGAGGCGTGGACCGGCCGCCCGACCGACACCGACGCGATCTTCCACCTGCTCGACCTGGGCGGCGACGGCCACCTCTCACGGGAGGAGTTCGTCCGGCTGTGGACGCAGTTCTGGGCCGGCGACGACCCCGCGGCGCCCGGCACGTGGCTGTTCGGACGCTTCGAGCTCCCGGTGGGCTGAGGCGCGGCCGGCGGGCCGCCCGTCAGTGCAGGACCCAGCCCCCGTCCACGCAGACGGTCTGGCCCGTCATGAAGGCACTGTCCGGACCGGCGAGGAAGCCCACCACGTTCGCGATGTCCTCGGCCAGGCCCCGGCGCTGGAGCGCCTGAAGCGACAGGGCCCGCCGCTCCATCGCCTCCTGGTCCGGGTAGGCCTCCAGCTCCTCCTCGGTCCGGATCGCGCCCGGCATCACGGCGTTGACCCGTACGCCCGCCGGCCCGAGAGCGCGGGCCATCGAGCGGGTGAAGCCCAGCAGGCCCGCCTTCGTGGTGGCGTACGGGACCGAGTCCGCCGCGCCCACCCGGGCGAGGACGCTGCTGACGGTGATGATCGCACCGCCCTCGGCCGGCGGCTCGCCGAAGGCGCGCCGCGCGCACAGCCACGCACCGGTGAGGTTGACCCCGAGGATCCGGTCCCAGTCGGCCTCGGTGAGGTCGGTCCACTCCGTACGCCGGGTCACCGCCGCGTTCGTCACCAGCACGCCGACCCGCCCCAGCTCCTCCTCACAGCGGCCGAACATCGCGTCCACCGAGCCGGCGTCGCCGATGTCCGCGACGTACACCGCGGCGCTGCCGCCGTCGTCGCGGATCCCGGCCGCGACCCGCTCGGCCATGGCGACCATCCGTTCCTCGGGGTGGCTGTTGATCGCCACCGCCATCCCGTCCCGCGCGAGCCGCCGCACGGTCGCCGCCCCGATGCCCCTTGACGCGCCCGTCACCAACGCCACCCGTTCCGGCATCCGCCGCGCCTCCCTCTCTCGCCGTCCCGACGACCAAGAGTCTGAGGCAGCGGGCGGGAGCCGGGCCAGGCACCGGACGATCAGACATCCCATCCGAGGCGATCTCATCACATTTTTGCAATTAAAAGTTTGAGTCTTGCGCTGAGTTGTCCGCAAATCTAACCTCTGTGATGCGTCCCACATGCCTCCCCCAGGCACGTGCCCCCTCCAGAGCGCCGCCGTGCGCGCGGCCGGCGCTGTCGCAGACGAGAGGCGCAATGAGACCCCACCGCACACGCCTGCGGCTGATCGCCGCCACCGCCGTGATCAGCCTGTTCACCGCCCTGGGACTGGCGTCCCCCGCCGCCGCGTCCCCCACGCCCGCCGCGGCCCGGCCCGCCGCCGACACCAACCTCGCCGCCGGAAAACCGATCACCGCCTCCTCACACGTGTACGACTTCGTCGAGACGAACGCCAACGACGACAACGTCGGCACGTACTGGGAGAGCGCCTCCGGCGCCTACCCGGCCACCCTGAGCGTCAACCTCGGCGCCAAGGCCGTCATCAGCTCCGTCGTCGTCAAGCTCAACCCCGACCCGGTCTGGGGCGCCCGTACGCAGACCATCGCGGTGCTCGGCCGGGCGACGCACTCCGGCGGCTACACCACGCTCGTCGGCGCCAAGAGCTACTCCTTCGACCCGAACAACGGCGCGAACACCGTGACGATCCCCGTCTCCGCCACGGTCGCCGACGTACAGCTCGCGTTCACGAGCAACTCGGGCGCTCCCGGCGGGCAGGTCGCCGAGCTCCAGGTCATGGGCTCCCCGGCCCCGGCGCCCGACCTGACCATCGGCGACATGTCGTGGACCCCGTCCTCGCCGGTGGAGACCGACGGCGTCACCCTCAAGGCCACCGTGAAGAACATCGGCACGGCCGCGTCCGACGCGACGGACGTCAACTTCTACCTGTCCGGGCAGAAGGTCGGCACCGCGTCGGTCGGCGCGATCGCCGCGGGCGCCTCGACGTCGGTGTCCGCCTCGATCGGGACACGGACCGCCGGGACGTACCAGCTCGTCGGCAAGGTCGACGAGTCGGACAAGGTGTTGGAGCTGAACGAGAACAACAACACCTACACGAACCCGACGTCCCTGGTGGTCGCGCCGGTCGCCAGCTCCGACCTGGTCGCCTCGTCGGTGAGCTGGACTCCGGGCAACCCGTCGAGCGGCAACAACGTGTCGTTCAGCGTCACCGTCAAGAACCAGGGCACCGTCGCCTCGGGCGCCGGCTCCCACGGCATCACGCTCTCGCTGCTCGACGCGAACAACTCCGTCGTGAAGACGTTCACCGGCTCGGTCAACGGGACCATCGCCGCGGGCGCCACCGCCGCGCCGGTCACCCTCGGCTCGTGGACGGCCGCGAACGGCAAGTACACCGTCAAGGTCGTGCTGGCGAACGACCCCAACGAACTGCCGGTCAAGCAGGCGAACAACACGAGCACGACGCCGTTCTTCGTCGGCCGCGGCGCGAACATGCCCTATGACAGCTACGAGGCCGAGGACGGCGTCCTGTCCGGAGGCGCCACGATCGTCGGCCCGAACCGCACGATCGGGGACCTCGCCGGTGAGGCGTCCGGCCGCCGCGCGGTCAAGCTGGCCGGAACGGGCGCCGGCGTCGAGTTCACCACCAAGGCGAGCACCAACACGCTCGTGACGCGGTTCGCCATGCCGGACGCCTCCGGCGGCGGCGGGATCAACTCCACGCTGGACGTCTACGTCAACGGCACGTTCCTCAAGGCGATCGACCTGACCTCGCACTTCGCCTGGCTGTACGGCGACGAGACCAACCCGAACAACTCGCCGAGCTCGACGCCCCGGCACATCTACGACGAGGCGCACGTGATGCTCGGCACCACGGTCCCGGCCGGCAGCAAGATCAGGTTGCAGAAGGACGCGGCCAACACGGCCGCGTACTACTCGATCGACTTCATCAACACCGAGCAGGTCTCCCCGATCGCCAACCCCGACCCGGGCAAGTACACGGTGCCCGCCGGGTTCGCCCAGCAGGACGTGCAGAACGCCCTGGACAAGGCACGGCAGGACCCGACCCTCACCGGCGTCTACCTGCCCGCGGGCACGTACCAGACGTCGGGCAAGCTCCAGGTGTACGGCAAGGCGATCAAGATGATCGGCGCGGGCCCCTGGTACACGCAGTTCCAGGCGCCGACCGGCCAGGAGAACACCGACGTCGGCATCCGGGCCGACGCGACGGCGAACGGCTCGACGTTCTCCGGGTTCGCCTACTTCGGCAACTACACCTCGCGCATCGACGGGCCGGGCAAGGTGTTCGACCTGCAGAACGTCGCGAACGACACGATCGACAACATCTGGGTCGAGCACATGGTCTGCATGTACTGGGGCAACAACACCGACCACATGACGATCACGAACGCGCGGATCCGGGACACGTTCGCCGACGGCATCAACATGACCAACGGCAGCTCGGACAACCTGGTGTCCAACGACGAGGCCCGCGCGACCGGCGACGACAGCTTCGCGCTGTTCGCCGCGACCGACTCCGGCGGCACCGGCGAGAAGAACAACGTCCTCCAGAACGTCACGGCGATCCTGCCGTGGCGCGCGGCGGGCGTCGCCGTGTACGGCGGGCAGGACAACACCGTCAAGAACGTCTACATCGCCGACACCCTGACCTACTCCGGCATCACGATCAGCTCGCTCGACTTCGGCTACCCGATGGAGGACTTCGGGCCGGACCCGACGACCTTCGGCAACATCTCGATCGTGCGGGCGGGCGGCCACTTCTGGGGCGCGCAGACCTTCCCGGGGATCTGGATGTTCTCGGCCTCCAAGCAGTTCCGCGCGATCCGGGTCAGTGACGTCGACATCGTCGACCCGACGTACTCGGGGATCATGTTCCAGACCGACTACAGCGGCGGCCAGCCGCTGAACCCGGTCACCGACACCGTCCTGACCAACGTCACCATCACCGGCGCGCACAAGAGCGGCGACGCCTACGACGCCAAGTCCGGCTTCGGCGTCTGGGCCAACGAACTGCCCGAACCGGGCCAGGGCCCGGCGGTCGGCTCGGCCACCTTCAACAACCTCAAGCTGAGCGACAACGCCGTCGACATCCGGAACACGACGTCGACGTTCACGATCAACGTCCAGTAAGGGGAGGCGGACGGGCCCCGGCGCCTCCGGGCGCCGGGGTCTCGTCGTCCGTTGATCGTCTCTGGGCGCCCGGGTCTTGCCGTCTCTTGGTCAGAAGCTCATTCTGTTCACGATCCGGCGAGATCGTCTTGAGGGAGCCCCCATGATCGTGCGCCATCCGTCCCGGCGAGCCGTCCTCCGCGGCGGGCTCATCGCCACGATCGGTGCGATTCCGCTGGTCGGGGCGACGGCGGCTCGTGCCCACGTCGCCGACTCCGAGCAGTTCGTCCTCGACGGCGCCGGAGGAAACCCGATCCTGAAGAAGTCCCTGCACGCCAACTGGGTGATGCAGTCGTTCGCGTACGACGGCACCAACGGCCACGTCTACTTCACGCAGTCCAATCCGGACTCCACCAACGGTGACATCTGGATCACTCAGACCGATCTCGCCGGTAACGAGACCGGAGCGATGGCTCTGCACGGATTCGGGCACGGCGTGGCCATCGCCGCCGAACCCTACAACGGCGCCGTCTACCTGTGGACGGAGTGGGAGGCGAGCGCATCGGGATTCGGCACCAAGATCGGACGTTTCCCCTTCGCCAACGGCACGTCCCTCGAGGCCGACGATGGCTCCATCCAGGACCGTACGCCCTCGATCGGCGAGACGATGATCAATCCGCAGCCGGCGATCGACCCCGTCAGCGGCCACCTCCTGGTGCGTTACAAGGTCGCCGCCGACATGCCGCGCATCGTCGCGTTCGACCTGAGCGACGCACGAGCGGGACGCCTCACCACCGATGACCGGCTCACCGAGCGGGCGCTGCCCTCCCGGGGCTCATGGGGCGACGCGAATCCCTTCCAGGGCTACACGGCCTACGGCCGGTACGCCTATCTGCTGGAGGGGCCCGTGAGCACGACCTCCTACATCACCACGATCGACCTGAACGACACCGGGCAGAGCATCGTGGTCGACCGTTACCCGACCACCGCCGGCCAGTCCCTCCCCGGCAGGGAACCCCAGGGCATGGCGATCTGGGCGACCTCGTCCGGCCCACGGCTGGCCTTCGGCTTCCACTCCAACACCGGCGGTGTCCGCCAGGCCAGCGTCTTCTACAAGAGTGATCTCACCTAGCCGCCCAGGTCGCCGGCGCGGGTCCGCGGAATCGGCGTGGAACGATGGCAGCGCCGCTCGGCCGGTGGAATGATCGTTAGGGTCGTACCACATCCTTTTTCGCCCCTAATGTCCGTGTTAATAGGATGTGAGAATTCGGCCCTTGACCTCGGAGGGGTTATGAGCATTGTCGGCACCCGCGTCGTGCGCACCGAGGATCCGCGCCTGCTCACCACCGGCGCGCACTATCTCGAAGATCTTCGGCTGCCCGAGCTCCAGGGCGCCGCGTACGCCACTTTCGTACGCAGTCCGATGGCCCACGCGCGGATCACCGGCATCGACGTCTCCGCGGCGCTGGAGGAGCCCGGTGTGGTCGCCGTGCTGACCGCGGACGACCTCGACGACATCCCGGTGCGGTCGGCCGACGCGGAGCCTCTGCTCGCCAAGGAAGTCGTGCGTTTCGTCGGCGAGCCGGTCGCGATCGTCCTCACCGAGGAGCCCTACCAGGGTGAGGACGCCGCCGAGCTGGTCAGCGTCGACTACGACGAACTGCCCGCCGTCATCGGCGTCCGGCAGGCGCTCACCGACGAGACGCTGCTGTTCCCCGGCAAGGGCACGAACGTCCTCAGCAAGGGCGGCGCGAAGGAGTTCGACGACAAGGCCTTCGCCGACTGCGAGGTCGTCGTCGAACGCACGATCGTCAACCAGCGCGTGGCCGCCGCCCCGCTGGAGGTCCGCGCGTCCGCCGCCCGGTGGGCCGACGACCGGCTGACGGTCTGGTCCAGCACGCAGAACGTGCACGGGGTCAGAGACGAGCTGATGGACGGGCTCGGCCTCGGCAAGGAGGCGGTCCGCGTCATCGCGCCGGACGTCGGCGGCGGGTTCGGCGCCAAGATCGGCGCCGACCGGGAGACGATCGTGGTCGGCTGGGCCGCGCGCCGCACCGGCCGGCCGGTCCGCTGGGTCGAGACGCGCAACGAGAACCTCATGGCCATGTCCCACGGCCGCGCCCAGGTCCACACCATCACGATCGGCGGCGGCCGCGACGGCCACGTCGAGGCGTACCGGCTCGACATCGTCCAGGACTGCGGCGCGTACGTCCGCATGGGCGGCATGCTGCCGAACCTGACGATGCTGATGGCGAGCGGCGTGTACGACCTGCCGCGCGTCGAGACGGCGTACCGCAGCGTCGTGACCAACACGACGCCGATCGGCGCCTACCGCGGCGCCGGCCGCCCCGAGGCCACCGCCGCGATCGAGCGGGCGATGGACCTGTTCGCCGCCGAGATCGGCATGGACCCCGCCGAGGTACGCCGCCGCAACTTCGTCGCGCCCGACAAGTTCCCCTTCCGGACGCCGACCGGGGCGACCTACGACACCGGCGAGTACGCCAAGGCGCTGGACACCGTGCTGGAGGCCGCCGGCTACGACGAGCTGCGCGCCGAGCAGCGGCGCCGCCGCGAGCGCGACGACCCGATCCAGCTCGGTATCGGCGTCTCGGCCTACGTGGAGATCACCGGAGGCGGCCCGGACGCCGGCGAGACCGCCCGGGTCTCGGTGCACCCCGACGGCACGGTCACCGTCTGGACCGGCAGCTCGCCGCACGGGCAGGGCCACGCGACCGCGTGGGCGATGCTCGTCCAGGACGAGCTCGGCATCCCGATGGACCGCATCACCGTACGGCACGGCGACACCGACGTGCTGACCGAGGGCGTCGGCACCTTCGGGTCCCGGTCTCTCCAGCTGGGCGGCACCGCCGTGCACAACGCGGCCGTGGAGATCAAGGAACGGGCGCGCGAGCTGGCCGCCGAGGAGATGGAGGCCGACCCGGCCGACCTCGTGCTGGACCTGGAGAGCGGCATGTGGACGGTACGCGGCGTGCCGGGCCGGGGCGTGCCCTGGGCGCAGCTCGCCGAACGCGCCGGGCCGGAGGGGCTGTCCGCCGACACGAGGTTCGCCACGAACCAGTCGACGTTCCCGTTCGGCTCGCACGTCGCGGTCGTCGAGGTCGACATGGAGACCGGCCGGCCCCGCCTCATCCGGCACGTGACCGTCGACGACGCCGGCCCGGTGGTCAACCCGATCCTCGCCGAGGGCCAGCGCCACGGGGGCATCGCCCAGGGCGCCGCGCAGGCCCTGTTCGAGGAGGTCGCCTACGACGAGTACGGCAATCCGGTGACCGCCACGCTGCTGGACTACACCTTCATCAGCGCCGCCGAGCTGCCGAGCTTCGAGCTGGTCCCGATGGAGACGCCCACGACGGTGAACCCGCTGGGGGTGAAGGGCATCGGCGAGGCCGGGACCATCGGCTCCACCCCCGCCGTGCAGAGCGCCGTCGTGGACGCGCTCGGCCACCTCGGGGTACGCCACATCGACATGCCCGCCTCCCCCGAACGCGTCTGGACCGCGATCAACGAAGCGAGGACCGCCCAGTGAACGTGACGATCACTGTCAACGGCGAGAAGACCAGCCACGAGGTGGAGGACCGCACCCTGCTGGTCCACCACCTGCGGGACGCGGTCGGCCTCACCGCGACCAACATCGGCTGCGACACCAGCACCTGCGGAGCGTGCACCGTGCTGGTCAACGGCGAGTCGGTCAAGTCGTGCACCGTGCTCGCGGCGCAGGTCGACGGCGACGAGATTCAGACGCTCGAGGGCCTGGCCGGCGAGGACGGCGCGATGAGCCCGGTGCAGAGCGCCTTCCGTGAGCACCACGCGCTCCAGTGCGGGTTCTGCACGCCCGGCATGGTGATGGCCGCGACGTCGCTGCTGCGCGAGAACCCGCACCCGTCCGAGGACCAGGTGCGGGCGGCCCTCAAGGGCAACCTGTGCCGCTGCACCGGCTACCACAACATCGTCCGGGCGATCATGTCGGCGGCCGAGAGCGCGGAGGGCGCGCGATGATCCCCCCGAAGTTCGAGTACCGGCGCGCGGGTTCGGCGGAAGAGGCGGTGAGCCTCCTCGCCGAGTACGGCGACGAGGCCAAGATCCTTGCGGGCGGGCACTCGCTGCTGCCGCTGATGAAGCTGCGTCTCGCGCAGCCGGAGTTCCTCATCGACATCGGCCGCGTCCACGAGCTGTCCTACATCCGCGGCGAGGCCGACCACATCGCGGTCGGCGCGCTCACCCGGTACCACGACCTGGAGCACTCCGAGCTGCTCGCGGCGGAGCTGCCCCTGCTCGCGTACGCGTCGGGCCGCGTCGGCGATCCCCAGGTGCGCCACCGCGGCACCATCGGCGGCTCGCTCGCGCACGGCGAGTCCGCCTCGGACGTACCCGCCGTCGTCCTCGCGCTGGACGGCACGCTGGTCGTGTCGGGCCCGTCGGGCGTACGGGAGATCCCGTCGAGCGAGTTCTTCCTGGGCCCGTTCGAGACGGCGCTGGAGCCCGACGAGCTGCTCACCGAGATCCGGCTGCCCCGTCCCGCCTCGCCGGGCTGGTCGTTCCAGAAGCTGACGAGCCGGGCCATCGACTGGGCCATCGTGGCGGTCGCGGTCCAGGGGTCGTCGGTCGGCCTGGTCAACATGGGGTCGACGCCGCTGCGGGCGGCCACGACGGAGCGGGCGCTGGCCGACGGCGCCTCGATCGCGGACGCGGCGGCGCGGGCGGCCGAGGGCACCTCGCCGTTCGCCGACCGCAACGCGAGCCCGGAGTATCGCAGGCACCTGGCCCGCGTCCTGGTCCGCCGCGGCCTGGAGGAGGCGGCCGGGCGCGCGGGCTGATCAGAGCAGGCCGAGGCGTTCGAGCGCCGGGTACACAACGATCGAGCCGAGCACCATCAGGGCCGGGGCGAACGGATGGCCCGCCGCCCAGTGCCGCTCCGGCCTGTGGCCGGAGTTCATGCCGTACACCGTGCCGACGAACTGGTCGAACTCGACGTAGTGCACGTGGCCGCGCTCGCCGCGTTCGGGCGTGTGCGGGCGGGACGGGTGCGGTTCACCGCTCCAGTTCGGCTCGTACGCCGAGCAGGCGGACCGGCCGGTCCGGGGTGAAGTCGTCGAGGGCGCCGAGCGCGGCCCGCTCGATCGCGGCCGCCTCGGCGGTCGGCGTGGCCGGCGTCCGGCCGTGCGTCCGGGTCGTGAACGGCGCGTACCGCACCTTGACCACGACCCGGACGGCCCGGCGCCCCTCGGCGGCGACCTCCTC
>NZ_JBHLZP010000166.1:0-15876 GCF_042429965.1 Actinoallomurus acaciae | reverse complement strand
GAGGGTACGGCCGGCCTCGGCGCGGTCGGTGGCCGAGCCCGACAGCAGTTGGGCGAACGCCCGCGGGGCGGCCTCTCGCTGCCAGATGTCGGCGGCCAGCAGCCCGCCGGCCCGGCTCGCCAAAGCCATCACCCGGGTCAGGCGGGGATCGGCGGGGTCGACGGCGCCGTCGTCCAGCAGCCACAGGTAGCCGTAGACGGCCTCCTCGTGCCGGGCGGGCACGCACAGCCGGGCACGGACTCCCGCCGCGGGGTCGGCGGGGGTGCGGGTCGGGCCGGTCGCGTCGGCGATCCCGAACCCCTCGAACCAGGCGCGTACCGCCGGGGAGGAGCGGCGGCGCAGGATCGAGTGGGTGCGCACCGGGTCGAGGTCGTCGTCGTGAGAGCTGAAGGCGATGAGCGTGAACTCCCGGTCCTCCAGGGTCACCGGCGCCTGGAGGAGTGCCGACACCTCGTCCACCAGACTCTGGTAGTCACTCATCTCATACAAATGTACAAGGCGCGGTGGCCAGGGTCGTGACCGCTGTCGATGGCGGCCGCACCGCCCGGATCGTAGCTTCGAGGGCACCGACATTCACCGTTTGACCTGGGAGGTCGCCGGTGTTGGGCCCTGCCTTGCTCGCCGCCTCGCGCAGTGACCGGATTCGCCGGCTCGTCAGCGGGGCCTCCGTCACCCGGCCCGTGGTCGACCGTTTCATCGCCGGGGACGGGCTGCCCGAGGCGCTGGCGGCCGTCAGGACGCTCATCGCCCAGGGCGTCGAGGCGACCCTCGACCACCTCGGCGAGGACGTCACCGACGCCGCGCAGGCCCATCGCAACCGCGACGCCTACCTCAGGCTGCTGGAGGCGCTCGGCCGCGAAGGGCTGGGCGGGCACGCCGAGGTCTCGGTGAAGCTGTCGGCGTTCGGCCAGGGCCTGCCCGACGGCCACGACCTCGCCCTGGCGGGCGCCCGCCGGGTGTGCGAGGCCGCCGCGGCGATCGGCACCACCGTCACGCTCGACATGGAGGACCACACCACCGTCGACTCCACCCTGGCGATCCTCGCCGAGCTCCGCCGCGACCACCCGCGGACGGGGGCGGTCCTGCAGGCGTACCTGCGGCGCACCGAGGACGACGCGCGGGCACTGGCCGTCGAGGGGTCGCGGGTGCGCCTGGTCAAGGGCGCCTACAAGGAGCCCGCCTCCGTGGCGTACCAGAGCCGACGGGACGTGAACCTGGCCTACGCGCGCTGCCTGCGGATCCTCATGGCCGGAGACGGCTACCCGATGATCGGCTCGCACGACCCGCGGATGATCGAGCTGGCCGTCCGGCTCGCCGACGGATACGGCCGTTCCTCCGGCACCTACGAGTTCCAGATGCTGTACGGCATCCGCGACGCCGAGCAGCGCCGGCTGGCCGCCGAGGGGCGGCGGATCCGCGCCTACGTGCCCTACGGCGCCGACTGGTACGGCTACTTCATGCGCCGCCTGGCCGAGCGGCCGGCCAACCTCGCCTTCTTCCTGCGTTCGTTCACCACCCGCCACTGACCCCCGGAGGTTCCATGGACGCCATCACCCGCGTGCCCGTACCGGCCAACGAGCCCGTGCACGACTACCGGCCCGGCAGCCCGGAGCGCTCCCGGCTGGAGGCCGAGTTGGCCGCGCTGTCGGCCGGCGGCGCCGAGCTGACCTGCACGATCGATGGCGGGGAGCGGATGGGCGGCGGCGAGCGGATCCCGGTCGTCCAGCCGCACAGCCACCGGGAGGTGCTGGGCACCATGGCGGGCGCCGACCATGCCGACGCGCAGGACGCGGTGGACGCCGCCCGCCGGGCCGCGCCCGGCTGGCGGGCCCTCGGCTTCGACGACCGGGCGGCGATCCCGCTGCGCGCCGCCGACCTGCGGTAGGGGCCGTGGCGGGAGAAGATCGCCGCCGCCACGATGCTGGGCCAGTCCAAGACCGCCCAGCAGGCCGAGATCGACGCGCCCTGCGAGCTGGCCGACTTCTGGCGGTTCAACGTTCACTTCGCCCGCCGGATCCTGGCCGAGCAGCCCGCCTCGTCGCCCGGCGTGTGGAACCGCGCCGACCACCGGCCCCTTGAGGGCTTCGTCTACGCGGTCACCCCGTTCAACTTCACCGCGATCGCCGCGAACCTGCCGACCGCGCCCGCCCTCATGGGCAACACGGTGATCTGGAAGCCGTCACCCACCCAGCAGTTCGCCGCGCACTTCACCCTGCGGCTGCTGGAGGAGGCCGGGCTGCCGCCCGGCGTGATCAACATGCTCACGGGGGACGGCCGCGCCGTCTCCGACGTCGTGCTGGCCGACGCCGACCTGGCGGGCGTGCACTTCACCGGCTCGACCGCGACCTTCCAGCACCTGTGGCACACCGTCGGCGAGAACCTCGGCGGCTACCGCTCCTACCCGCGCCTGGTCGGTGAGACCGGCGGCAAGGACTTCATCGTCGCGCATTCCTCGGCGGACCCGGCCGCCCTGCTCACCGCGCTGATCCGCGGCGCGTTCGAGTACCAGGGGCAGAAGTGCTCGGCCGCCTCCCGCGCCTATGTCCCGCGCTCCCTGTGGGGGCGCATCAGGGACGAACTGGTCGCCGAGACCGAGGCGCTGACCATGGGGGACGTGCGCGACCTGCGAAACTTCGGCGGCGCGGTCATCGACGCCCGGTCCTTCGGCCGGCTCCGGGACGTCCTGGAACGCGCCGCCAAGGACCCGGCCATCGACGTCCTGGCGGGCGGGACCTGCGACGACCGTGAGGGCTACTTCGTCCGCCCGACCGTCCTGGTCTGCGACGACCCGGGGCACGAGGTGTTCCGCGACGAGTTCTTCGGCCCCATCCTGGCCGTCCACGTCTACGACGACGCCGGCTACGCGCCGATGCTCGCCCAGATGGAGTCGGTCAGCCCGTACGCGCTGACCGGTACGATCTTCGCCCGCGACCGGGCCGCCATCGCCCGCGCCACCGAGGTGCTGCGGTTCGCCGCCGGCAACTTCTACATCAACGACAAGCCCACCGGCGCGGTCGTCGGCCAGCAGCCCTTCGGCGGCGGACGCGCCTCGGGCACCAACGACAAGGCCGGCTCCGCCCAGAACCTGCTGCGCTGGACGTCCACCCGGACCATCAAGGAGACCTTCGTCCCGCCGACCGGTCACCGCTACCCGCACATGGGCTGATCCGCTCCGGTGCCGCCGGCCGTCCGCCGGACGGCCGTCTTCCCGGCGTCACCCGCCGCACGCCGCGAGACCGGCGCGCCTAGGCCCGCCGCTTGCGGCCGGAGCCGCGGAGGCCGAAGGTGACCAGGCCCAGCGCCGCGACGATGAGGACGAGGATGCCGGTACGTCCGGTCACGAAGGCGCCGACCGTACCGCCGACCCTGGACCACAGGCCGTCGTTCGTCGATCCCGCGGTCTCGCCCAGCCAGATCGAGCCGTCCGAGGCCTTGGCGGGGTGGGTGCCCGACGCCTTGGCGGTCTCCGGCAGCCGGGGAAGGCGCTGGTTCATCTGCGCCGCGCTGAGCCGGGCGGAGCTCAGTTTGCTGAAGTCGACGCCGCCATAGGTGATCTCGCGGACGACGCGCGTGCCGCCCACGCGCATCGTCTGGTGGTAGGTGAAGTCCTTGTCGCGGATCGAGCGGACGTAGGAGTCGAACACCTGCCGTGGCTGCCAGCCGTCCGTGAGCACGGCCGGGCCCAGGTCGCCGGAGTCGAGGAGGCCGTCGAAGGATGTACGGTGACCGCTCGTGTGCCGGTCGCGGACCCACTGCGCCACGACGCGGGCCAGGAAGGCGCGGCGCAGCGGCGCGTACTCCGGCGCCGTGTTGACCGCCTCCTCGACCTTCGGCACGAGCATCGTCTGCTCCAGCCGCTCGCCCCGCGCGTCGGAGGCCGGATCGGAGTCGCACCCGTAGCCGCCGCCGATGTGCTGGGCCTTGGCCTTCACGTGGAGCGTGGCCTTGAGGACGTAGAGGGAGGAACCGTCCTCGCGGACCTCCACGTCGCCGGGCACGATCCACAGCCGCGAGGAGTAGCAGACCTTGTCGGTGGGGCCGGCCAGCGCGTTCCAGTACCGGGCGCCGAGCGAGGTGTTCGGGTCGATCAGTTTGCCCTCGGTGCGCTTCATCCGCAGGTCGGCCTCGAGCAGTGCCTTCCCGGCGTTCGTCCGGCCGAGTTGGGAGTCCACGATCCGGTCCGGCTCGGTGGGGTTGAGATTGACCCAGAATTTGCTCGGATCCAGCACCAGCCAGGTGCGCAGGTCGGCGGAAGAGTTCTTGATGGCGTCGAGGCCGGAGTCGAGGTCCTGATCGGTGCCGGGCGCGGAGGGACTCGCGGAGAAGGAGTACCGCACGCCACCGGAGCCATCCGACATATAACGCAGACCGAGGGTGGAGAAGTCGACGCCGCCGAGATTGCTCGAAGCCAGCGCCTCCGCGAGCGGGCTCGGCTTGTTCTTGTCGCACGGGCCGGCCATGGGCGCCGCCGCCATCGCGACGATCCGCCCGCCGTCCTCGCCCATCGCCTGCGGCTCGCACGAACGCAGCCCGAGGTTCGCCGCGCTCGCGGCCTCCGCCTGTTCGGCGCGCTTCTGCCGCTGCTCCGCGGTCTGCTTGGCGTCCGGCAGGTCGTCCACGGGGTCGCCCGCCTCGCGCAGCGCGTCGATGAGTTCGGGCTCGGTGCGTACGACCTTGAATCCGGCCTGTTCGAGATTCTTCGTTATCCCCGGTGTGATCTTGGGGCCGAATTCGATGACAGGTTTCCTCGACGGGTTGGCGGTCGCGCTCGTGCTGATACTTCTCGCCCGGTCCAGCTTGCCCCGGCCCTCGCCGAGAGTCACTTCGATGATGGCGTGCTGTGTCTCGATATCGATCTCGTTGGCGATCAAATTCGTCTGCGGGTCACGGTATTTCCGGCGGAACTGCACGACCAGCGGGCGGACCCAGGAGGCGACGACCGCCTCCCAATAGTCCTCGGCGACCTGCTTGTTGTTCGGATCCGACTTCGGCGCCTTCAGCCCAGAGTCGATCTTCGCGTTCACCACCCGGCTCCGCTGGGCGTCGGCGAGCGTCTGCAGGTCCGTCGCCGCCTTCTTGTTCGCGGCCGTGGGCGAGCTCTTCGCGGTGTTCTGTGCCTGCTGCGCCAGCTTCCGCAGCGCGTCGGCGTCGTTGTCGGCGTCCTCGTACCGACCGGCCTTGAGCGCCGCGTCGATCTGGCGGACGATGGCGTCCGGGTCGGTGCTCGCCTGAGCCGGGCTCTGCGTCACGTCGGCCGGTCCCGCGAACGCGGGTGTGGCGGGGAGGGGAAAGGCGAGCAGGAGCGCTGTCGCGAGACTCGACCACATCTTCACGCGGCGCATGTTCATGAGGCCTCCGGTGCGAGCGCACGGGCGGCTGAGGGCAGAGAAATGTCGCGCACGGTCGCCCCTTCGGTCGTCTGCGCGGCCGACCACACCGTCAGCCGGGCCCTGAACGGGTCGGCGGGGCGATGCCCGCCGCGTTGAGGTAGCGGATGAGGCCCGGGTCCGGCCCGGCCTGGTTCACTGCGGTCTGGTTCGGCACGGTCTGGTTCGGCGCGGGCGGCCAGGGGCCGGTGGGCCCGGGCCACGTCTGTCCGGTCGGCGGGGGCACCGTTCCGGGGTGCCCCGGACCGGCCGGGCGCGGTGCGGACGACCGTACGGTCGCCTCGCCCTTCCGGTACGCCAGGGCGCCGCCGGCGACGACCGCGCCGAGAGCGAGCAGCGCGACGAAGAAGGCGCCCGCCAGCGAGGTTCGGTTCGAGCACTGTGCGCTGCGGCCCATGTTGGGCTTGTTCAGGTTCAGCGATGGCTTGTACCCGTAGCTGACGTCGCAGGCCGAGGCCGGCTGGGCGGTCAGTGGGAGGGTCAGGCAGACGAGGAGGGCCGCCGTGGTGACCGCGGCGAGTCCACGGCGGATCATGGCGCCATCACCCGCTGCGTACCGGGGTTCCGCTTCAACCGCATCACTCTCGCGCGCAATCGGTTTCCCTCCTCGCGGGCCAGGGGTTCGTCCGCGGAGTCCCGCTCCTGCCACCGCCAGGCGGCCAGGTCGAGCTGGGCGGACTGCAGGCGCAGCAGCGCGAGCGCGGCGGGTTGCCCGTACGAGCGCCAGGTGCTCACCACCGCCCAGAGCCGCAGCGCCGGGTCGGTCAGGAACGGCGCCTCGGCCTGAGTGATCGCCGGGTCCGCCCCGGACGCCTCCGTCGTCACCGCCGTCCGGGCCGCGGCGGCCCGCGTACGCCGGCCCAGGATCAGGAGCACCGCGGCCAGCAGGATGAACGGCGCCTGCGGGAGCAGCCACAGCACCGGCGAGACGATCAGCGTGTCGAAGGCTCCGCCGCTCGCGAGGTGGTCGTGCGCCCCACGGGAGAACCAGGCCGCCAGCGTCTCGGTGCCCGCGGCGGCGCCGATGGCGGCCACGACCGCGGCGACGCCGATCAGCGCGCGGCGCTGCCGTGCCTGGACGGCGACGCCGAGTCCGGCGCCGAGCACCGCCCCGAACGCCACCTGCCCGCCGAGCAGGCCGATCGTCTGCCGGACGTAGTACTCGAAGCCGCCCGTCGCACCGCCGATGAAGGTGCCCAGCGAGCCCCAGATCCGGATGAACAGGACGCTCTCCATGAGGTTGTAGCCGAGTCCGGCGGCCGCCCCGAGGACGAGCCCGGTCACCGCGTCGGTGACGCGGTGACGGAACAGGACGAACAGGAGGAGGACACCGGCCGCGACGAGGAGCGCGTTCACGACGCTGAGGTGCAGGATGATCAGGTCGATCGCGCGGTACTGGTTCTTGATCTGTGAGCCGAGCGAGCCCGACGGCTTGCCCATGTAGCCGTTGAGGGTGCCGAACGCCAGGCCGCTGTACGCCCGGCCGAGGCCGAAGACGACGAGCGCGCCCCAGCCGAACGCGACGAGCAGCACCGGCAGGGGCATCCGGGCGAACCGCTGGCCGCCGTGCAACAGCAGCAGGACGAAGGCGGTGCCGGGCACGCAGACCAGCGCCTGGACCGGGTACGCCAGCACGATCGTGAGCGGGATCAGCGTGAACGGGCCCAGCAGCAGCGCCAGCGTCACCCAGGTCAGGACCACCGCCCGGCGCCCTTCCGGCCGCGTGATCATCGCGAGGCCCTGGATCGCGACACCGGCCACGATGCCGGCGAGCACGGTCCAGAAGATGGTCGGCGGCAGCGACAGCAGCCGGCCGAGCGATCCGGACGCCCCGGGCAGCTTCTGAAAGATCGACAGCGTCGGCTCGTTCGCGGTGATGTGCGGCCGGTAGAAGTTGAGCAGCAGTTCCACCAGGTAGACCGCGATCATCAGCCGGGCGATGAGCAGGGCCCGCCCGCGCGCGAGCGCGTCGTCACGGACCAGCGCGTGTACCTGCGGTCCGTCCGTCACGGCGCGCTCCCGGGTACGGTCGGCATGGTGGGCAGGTCCGTCGGGAACGACGGCAGCGTCGTGGGGATGCCCGTCGGGAACCCGGATGGCATCGAGGGAATGGACGGCAGCCCCGGGGCCGACGTCGAGCCCGGTGTCGGCAGCTGCGGAGTCCGCGGATCGTTGACGCCGGACAGGTCGATCACGACGGCCGCGCCGAGCAGCACCACGCCGACCACCGCGCCGGCCGCGAGCATCCGGACCTGCGGGCGCAGCGTTCTGTCGGCCTCGTCGGCCGGGCGGTTCACTTCATTCACCCATCGCTCCGTACACTTCATCCGGCCGGAATGACCGGCGGAGCGGGCGACGTCACGGCGGCCGGGGACGGCGCCGCCGATCACGTACGGAGCCCGCCGCCCCCGACCGGCGCTGGGAACAGGGCGTCCACCGTAAGCGGCCAAAGGACGCCCGGCTCGCCAATTCGCGCACGGGAGGTCGCCATATCGTGCTCATGTACATGGCCGATTTCCGAGTCGAGTTCAGCGCCGCCTGCCGTGCCGTTCAATCCGCCGTTCTGGGCGAGAATGTCTTGAGGATGCAGTACATGGGCCGTAGCACTCCGGGTCTCGGCTTGAGGCACACGACGCGGACGATCGGGGTGGGCGACGGCGGTAGCGGTGGCGGCGGCGGATCGGTGGTCACCGGCTGGTCGAGAACGATCTGGCCGGCAGGACGTCCGTTCCGGTAGGCCCGGACCGTCGTGGGCACCTGGTCGTCGAGTTCGGCGAGCGTGATTCCGGCGATCCCGCTGTTGCGGCCCCGGGCGACGGCCACGGTCCGGAACGCGGTCACCGGATCGACGACGATCACGGGGTCGTTCGTGCAGCCCGCGCCGGTCAGGATCCGGACCACCGCCAAGTGCCGCTCCATGGCCGCCGCCCAGGTCATCGAGGCCGGGATGACCGAATGGCGCACGGGCGAGCCTCGTCCGGTCGGCGTGGTGGGAGCCGGCGAAATCGGTGCCAGGTGCGTGAAAGTGGGGCCGAGGGCGTCCAGGCGGGTCCCGCAGACCGACATGGAGGACGGCCCTGCCGGACAGGAGCAGGCGGTCTGGCCACAGGCCACCAGGGCGGTGCAGGATAACGCGGTCACGGACAGGGCCGGCCGGCAGCTCGGCATCTCGCCACCTCGACTTCACGAGGCCTGGCCGGGCGCCCCGCCGGCACCCGGCGTCGACGCTTGGACGCCGGCCGCCCGCATCCCGTTCCCCGAGGAGGCGTGCCGATGAACGTGTCCGCGGCTGCGGGAAGGAGGGCGGCGCGGCCGTACGGGATGTGGCGAACTCCGGTGCGCTTTTTGGCGGTCCTCGCCGGAGTGGCGGATCTAGCTTGATCGGACGCGAAGGTCCGCGTGGTCACCGCGGTCGGCCCGTGGCCATGGGCCGCCGCCCGGGTGGCGAGGGGAGCGCTGTGGAGTTCGAGGTCCTGGGGCCGCCGGCGGTGTGGGACTCCGGCGCGCCGGTGGACCTCGGGCCGCCGAAGGCACGGGCGCTGCTGGCGGTCCTGCTGCGCCGCCCCGGCCGGGTGGTGGCCGGTGACGTGCTGGCCGAGGCGCTGTGGGGGGACGATCCGCCCAAGAGCGCCGCCAAGAACATTCAGACCTACGTTCATCAGCTGCGCCGCCGGCTGGGGGACCCCGGGCGCATCGTCCATCAGGACGCGGGCTACCTCCTGCGGGCCGGGCGCGACGAGCTGGACGTCGCCCGATTCGACGACCTGGTCGAGGCCGCGCGTTCGGCGGAGGCGGGCGATGAGCCGGAGCGGGCGAGCGGGCTGTTCCGCGACGCGCTGGCGCTGTGGCGCGGCGAGGCCTACTCCGGCATGGCCGACATCCCGATCGTGGCGGCGGAGGCCGCGCGGCTGGCCGAGGTCAGGCTGTCCGTGCTGGCGCAGCGCGTCGACGTCGACATACGGCTGGGCCGCCACACCGAGCTGGTCGGCGAGCTGACCGCGCTGGCCGGGGAGCATCCCCTACGGGAGTGGATCTGGGCGCGGCTGATGCTGGCGCTCTACCGCTGCGGGCGCCGTGCGGACGCGTTGAAGACCTATCTGCGGGCACGGGACGTCCTGGTCGAGGAGACCGGTCTGGAGCCCGGACGTGAGCTGCGGGATCTGCACGAGGCGATCCTGGTCGGCGCCCCCTCCCTCGACCTTCCCGGAGCGACGGGAACGCGGATCGGCACCCCGCCGGGACCAGAGCCGCGAGCGGTCGCCGTGCCGCGGATGCTGCCGGGTGACATCGGCGACTTCACCGGACACGAGGCCGAGCTGACCGGCATCGACGCGGCCCTGGGCGGTGACCGTGACCCGGACCGGCCGGCGCCGGTCGCGGCCGTGTCGGGCGAAGGCGGAATCGGGAAGACGACGGTCGCGGTGCACGCCGCGCACCGGCTGCGCAAGGCGTACCCCGGCGGTCAGCTGTTCGCCGTCCTGGACGGCGCGCGGCCGACGGCCGCCGATCCGCACGAGGTGCTCGGGCGGTTCCTGCGCGCGCTCGGCATGCCGGACGCCGCCGTACCCGAGAACGAGGATGAGCGCGCCGCGGCATACCGGAGCCTGCTCGCCGATCGGCGGGTTCTCGTGGTCCTCGACGACGTACGGGACGAGAGGCAGATCGAGCGGCTGCTGCCCGGCAGCGGGACCTGCGCGGTGATCGTCACCAGCCGCCCGAGGCTCGGCGGGCTGGCCGGAGCGCACCGGATCGACCTCGGGGGGCTGCCGGACGCGGACGGCGACGCGCTGTTGCGCAAGATCGCTGGAAGCGGGCGGATCGCGGCCGACCCGGTGGAGCTGAAACGCCTGCTGGGGCTGTGCGCGGGGCTGCCCCTGGCGCTGCGGATCGTCGGTTCGCGGCTAGCGGCGCGGCCCCATTGGAAGGTCATCGACCTGGTCGCCCGGCTGACCGACGCCCGCCACCGGCTCGACGGCCTCCGCCACCGCGACCTGGAGGTGCGGGCGAGCTTCAGGCTGAGCTACCAGGCGCTCGAACCCGCGGCGCGGCGACTCTTCCGGCTGCTCGGCCTGCTCGACACACCGGACTTCGCCGTGCGGACGGCCGCCGCCCTGCTGGACACCACGCCACGGACGGCCCAGGACCTGCTGGACGACCTGGTCGACGTGCGCCTGCTGGGCGTCACCACCGCATCGGCCGGAAGCGGCGTCCGGTACGCCTTCCACGATCTGATCCGGATCTACGCATGGGAGCGCGCGGAGGCGGAGGAGCCGACGGACGCGTGCCGGGCGGCCCTCGTACGGGTGTTCGGCGCGATCCCGCCGCTCACCGAGATCGTGCACCGCACCGACGAGGGCGGTGACCACACCATCATCCGCGGCGACGCGCCACGCCGGCGCCCGGACCCGGTGGCCGAGACGCTGTCCTGAGGTCGCCGCCCCGCTCGCCCGGCCGCACGCCGTACGGCTGCCGCTCCGCCGCCGTACGGCAGACCGCAGAGCTTGCCTCCGGACCCGGGTACCAGGCGGGCGCGCATTGCGCGGCCAGGCGCCTTCCCGGGGTGGTGCGCCCATCGTTCGCGCAGGTTCTCGCGCGGCGGTCGCCCGAGTCGTACAGGCGCGGGACGCCGCCGCCCCGGAGGGACGACGGGGCGCCGACCGCCGCGCGGGTCCAAGCACTAAGCGTGTTTCGGGGTCCCGCCGTCCGGGAGACTCCCCGTCCGGGAGACTCCCCGTCCGGGAGACTCCCCGTCCGGGAGACTCCCCGCCCTCCCAGGGGGCGCCGACCCCACTTCCATTGTCAAGCCCCTCACACGCCAAAGGAAGACCGCAACCACGGCTGTGGATAACCCGCGACCCGATCACTTCGAGACAGGCGCCAGGAGGACCGCGCGGGCCGGTTCACGTCGGGTACACGCGCGGTATGGCGGTTTCGGCTCATCGCCCTGTCTTCGCCGCGGTCGCGTAGGACTGGACGTACTTCGTCGAGGGCGCGCCGAGGCCGGTCGCGTTGTCGAAACCGGTGGTGGCGTGCAGCGGGCCGTCTTCGCCGAACGTGAACAGGCGAGTGATGACCGGGCTGCCGGTGTCGGCCGGGTCGGTGTAGTCGTTGCGGACGACGCCGAGCAACGTTCCGGTGCCCTTCGGGGTGTCGGTGACATCCTCGTAGGCGGATGTGCCGTACCTGGCGTAGAGCACCGGGTCGGCGAATCCGATCTTCGCGCCGCCCTGTGCCTGCTGGGCTATCGCCTGTAGACCGGCGAACAGCGGAGCGGACAGGCTCGTGCCGCCCCAGCGGGTCTCGGCGTAGTGCGGGCTGCCGTCCTTCCAGAGTTGGGTCTCGCCGACGAGCATGCCGGTGTTGTTGTCCGCGTCGGTGGCGACGTCGGGCACGACGCGCATGGGGGTCGTCGTGGTGCTTCCGTCCGGCAGCGTCTTCGACAGGCTCGCCGGGACCACGCCGGCCTGCCAGGACGGCTGCTGGTAGTCGGCGCTGGTGCCGCCGCCCCCACCCTGGTAGAAGTTCGCCGGGTAGCCGGCGGGCGGGACCGGGGTCCATCCCGTGCCGTCGGAGGTCTTGTCCACTCTGATGTCCCCCCACCCGGTCTGGAACGCCTCGCGACCGTCGGCGCCGACCGCCAGGGTGGTGCCGCCGACCGCGGTCACCCACGGGTCTTCGGCGGGGAACGCGACCTGCTCGGCCGTGGAGCCGTCGCCCGCGCCGCACGGCGTCGCCGGGTCGAAGGCGCCGCAGTCGCCGGTGATGAAGTAGAAGCCGATTCCCTCGGCGGCCCCCTGCTGGAAGATCTGCTCGTACTCGTCGCGGAGCGCCTGTGGGGTCCCGTTCAGTTCGGTGCCCCACGAGTTGGACACGATGTCGGCCAGGTGGTCATCGACGATCCGGCTCAGCGCGTCGGCCAGGTCGGTGTCCTGGCACGAGGCCGCCCCGACGTACTTCACGTCGGCGTCCGGCGCCACGTTGTGCACGGCCTCGACGTCCATCGACTCCTCGACGTACCAGATCGGGCCGCCGCAATCCTCGACGCTGTTGTAGCCGGCCGGCAGGTCCTGGGAGAACTGCCCCGACCTGAAGCCGGCGGTGCCGTGCACCTTGGTGTAGACGCTGACGTCACTGGTGATCGTCGGTGAGGCGAACGCGTCCACGACCGCCACGGTCGAGCCGCGGCCGGTCGCGGAGACCTTGTCCAGACCGTAGACGGAGCGGATCTGCCGCGGTGTGTCGCCGCACTGCGTCCAGACGCCGGTGCGACCGTAGGCCGGCGGCTCGTCGGCCGCCTGTTTCTGCCCGTAGTAGGACGAACAGGGAGCGGCGCGTACGGTGATCGTCGGGGGACCGGGCAGAGACTCGGCGGGGGTCGCCTGGTGCTTCCCGCTGTCCAGCCCGGTCACGCCCAGCACGTCCGGCGCGACCGCCGCCGGCACGGTCACATCGCCGGCCGGAGCCCGCAGCGTCGCCTTCGCGACGCTGTAGTCGTGCAGCGTGACGCCGAAGGCCTTCCGCGCCGACGCCACCGACCCGCGCACGGACACGTAACGGTCGGTGACCTTGGCCACCTTCAGCCCCGAACCGGTCAGCCACGACGTGACCGCCTCGGTCCGGGCGGGTGTGCCGCCGAAACGGGACCGTACCTGCGCGGGCGTCAGATAGTGGTGGAAAGTCGCGCTGTGCGGGTCGGACACGGCCTTCGCATAGGCCGCGAGTCCCTGCGGGTCGCGCCCGGCCAGGTAGACGCGCAGGTCCAACGGGGTCGAGGCATTCGCCGGGCCGCGGTCGGCCGACGCGTTCGCCCAACCCGGCCGGGAGCCCGTCACGGTGACCCGGCCACCCGGCGTGGCGGACGCGATCGCCGGCGACCCGAGTACGAGGGGCACAACAGCGCCGGCCAGCACGGCCGCCCGGCGTCTCCTGGAATCTCGACGTGGGAACATCGAAGCCTCTCTGCGCATTCGACGGATTCTGAGTCGGCCCGAATGCCGAGAACGGTGGCGTGTCCCTCTTGATCGGGCCTACCGGAGGATGACCCGCCCGGGTACTGATCGGGTACACGCCCGGCCCGCGAGGTACCGGCCCACGTCGGGTTGGTTACGATCGACGTTCCGTCCGATATAGGGGAAGGAAGACATGTCGGCTGATTACAAGACGGTGTTCGCGCGGTACGACACCGATGGGGACGGGCGGCTCACCGTGGACGAGGTGACCGCGGCGATCGCGGGGATGTTCCCGGCGGCAGAGGTGAACGACCTGTCCGGGATCGTCAAGGCGCTGTTCGCCCAGTACGACGTCGACCACGACGGGCTGCTCTCGGTGACCGAGTTCGTACCGCTGGCCGAGAACCTTCCCGAACTCGGCTCCTGACCGTGAAGGTACGCCTCGCGTACGGCGAGACCGGCTTGGACGTCGACGTCGACCCGAAGGCGACCACCGTCGTGGAGCCGGTGCATCATGAGGCGGCGCACGATCAGGTCGGCGTCCTGACCGCCGCGCTGCGTTCTCCGGTGGCCGGGCCGCCGCTGCGGGAGCGGGTGCGGCCCGGGCAGACGGTGGCGATATCCGTGTGCGACGGCACCCGCCCGCAGCCGAGGCACCTGATGGTCCCCGCCGTACTGGCCGAACTCGACGGGATCGTGGATCCGGGCGACGTGGTCATCCTCGTCGCCACCGGCACCCACCGCGGCAACAGCGAGGCCGAACTGCGCCAGATGCTCGGCGGCGAGGTCGTGGACCACGTACGCGTGGTCAACCATGACGCCCGCGACCGGCGGCAGCTGACCTGGATGGGCACCTTCGGCGACGAGGTCCCCGTATGGCTGAACCGCGAATGGGCCGAGGCCGACGTGCGGATCACCACGGGGTTCGTCGAGCCGCATTTCTTCGCGGGCTTCTCCGGCGGGCCGAAACTCGTGGCCCCCGGCCTGGCGGCGCTGGAGACGGTCCTGGTCCTGCACGACGCCACCCGGATCGGAAGTCCCCGGGCGACCTGGGGCATCACCCACGGCAACCCGGTCCATGACGACGTACGGGCCATCGCCGAGGCCACCGGCGTCACCTTTGCCCTCGACGTGGTCCTCAACCGGGACAAGGAGATCGTCGCGGCGTTCGGCGGAGACCTGCCGGCCATGCACGCCGCCGCGACCGCGGCCGGCAAGCGAATGGCGATGCGGCCGGTGCCGGAGCCGTTCGACGTCGTGGTGACGACGAACTCGGGTTTCCCGCTGGACCAGAACCTCTACCAGGCCGTCAAGGGCATGTCCGCCGCCTACCAGGTCGTACGCCCGGGAGGGACCATCGTGTGCGCCGCCGAGTGCCGCGACGGATTCCCCGACCACGGCTCCTACCGTCAGGTGCTCGCGTCGGCGGCCTCACCGCGGCACCTGCTCGAGAACATCGCGGCACGGTCCGCCGGCGAGACGGTGCCCGACCAGTGGCAGGTGCAGATACAGGCCCGCATCCAGTGCGACAGCCGGGTTGTGATGCACACCTCCTACCTCAGCGACGACGACCTGGCCTCGGCGCACCTGCGGCAGACTGGCGACGTCTCCGAGACGGTCGCCCAGGCCCTGGCCGCCGCCGGACCGGACGCACGGGTCTGCGTCCTCCCCGAAGGACCGCAGACCATTCCCTACCTGTCCTAGACGCCCGCTCACCGGGTGGTGCACACCCAGGTGATCCAGTGGCCGCCGCCCGCGTTGGAGATGGCGTCCCTCTCGGCCGCGGCCTTCGTGGAGCCGCGACCGCCCCAGTACCTGTTGGTGCGAGGGTTGAACGCGACCGCGCCGCAGCCGTTGACGAAGGTCACGAGGACCTTGCAGCCGGAGCGAGGGCACTCTCTCATCGCTCTCTTCTCGGCGCCGGACTCGGACCCGTAGTCCCAGGACTTGCCGAGACTGCCATCGTGGGCAACGGCGATGGCTCCCCAGTGCTCCGGTGGCGGGGGCGGTTCGTACGGGGTGGTCGGGTCGTTCTCCGGAGGCGCGGTGGTCGGGTCCGGGTACGGGGCGGTCGTGGTCGGATCCGGATAGGGGGCGGTCGGGTCCGGGTCCGGGTCGGTCGTGGTCGGGTCCGGGAACGGAGTGCTCAGAGCGCTCCTGTCACCGCCGTGGCCGCTCTGCAGGGCCACGACGCCGAGGACGATCACGGCGACCGCCACGACCGGGGCGAGGACGATGGCGGCCGTCCGCGCTCCCGACGGGGCGGCCGGCCTCATCGGGCCGGGATGGGCACCGGGCCCGTACGGCGGCGCGGGCGCGCGGCGGCGATGTCGTCCTCGTCGACCCCGCCGACGACGCGGGCGCCGTCTTCGTGGCCCGGCTCCCGGAGGTGCTCAATTGATCGACGTGCTGGTGGTCGACGACGACTTCCGCGTGGCCCAGGTCCACGCCGGGTTCGTCGAGCTCGTGCCCGGGTTCCGCGTCGCCGGCCGGGCCCGTACGGCGGCCGACGCGCGGGCCAAGGTGGCCGGCGCCGACCT
>NZ_JBHLZP010000165.1:0-15961 GCF_042429965.1 Actinoallomurus acaciae | reverse complement strand
CCCCAGACCGCGGAGCGCCCCAGACCGCGGAGCGCCCCAGACCGCGGAGCGCCCCAGACCGCGGAGCGCCCCAGACGGCGGGGCTTCGGAACACGCCCTAGACCGGCGCTTCGGCGCGCCAGCTTGCACAGCGCTCCGCCCAGCGTTCGAGCTCCTCGCGCATCCGGTGGAAGCGGTCCGGGTGGGTTCTCGACAGCTCGCGTCGCTCGCCCGGGTCGGCGAGGAGGTCGTAGAGGCCCTCGGGCACGGCCACCTCCACCTGCATGCTCTCGCAGGCGTCCAGCACCACCTTCCAGCGTCCGAGCCGGCCGGCGAGTTGCCCCTCGTACTCCCAGAACAGCCAGCGGTCGGGACCCGCCTCGCCGCTGCGCAGCAGTGGCAGCAGCGACCTGCCGTCGATCGTCTCGTCGGTGGGCGGGACGCCGTCCACGGCCTCGAGCACGGTGGGCACGACGTCGGCCATGCAGCCGACGACGTCACCCGGCCCGCCGGCCGGGATCGCCGCGGGCCACGAGATGATGGCCGGCACCCGGATACCGCCCTCGAAGAGCGAGCCCTTGTAGCCGCGCAGGCCACCGGCGGAGCCCCCGTCGTAGGAGATCTCCTCGCCGTCGAGCCAGTTGCGCTCCTCGATCGACGGACCGTTGTCGGACGACATGAAGACGATCGTGTTCTCGCGCAGGCCGAGTCGGTCGAGGGCGCCGAGGATCGCCGCGACGCCGTCGTCCATGGCCTTCACCATCGCCGCCATCATGCGGCGGCCGGCCGGCAGGTGGGCGAACTGCGCCATGTACTCCTCGGGCGCGTGCAGGGGGTAGTGCGGCGCGTTGAACGGCACGTAGCAGAAGAACGGCCGTTCGGCGTTCCGCTCGATGAAGTCGACGGCCCGGCGCGCGATGACCGTGGTGAGGTACTCGCCGTTCAGCCAGACCTCGTCCTCGCCCTCCCACAGGTCGTGGATCGGGTTGTGGTCGCCCCAGTAGTAGATGTGGGAGTAGTAGTCGACGCAGCCGGCGCGGAAGCCGAAGTGCTCGTCGAAGCCGCGGTGCAGCGGGCCGTACGCCGGGTCGGCGCCCAGATGCCACTTGCCGAAGATGCCGGTGGCGTAGCCGCGCTCCCCGAGCGCGCCGGCGAGCGTCGGCTGGGGCGGAAGCCCGGGGGTGCGCCTCGTACCGCCGAGGATCGCCTCCACACCCGCGTGCGCGGGGTGCCGGCCGGTGAGGAGCGACGCCCGGGAGGGCGAGCAGACGGGTGAGTTGGAGTACCACTGCGGCAGACGGACGCCGGAGGCGGCGAGCCCGTCCAGCGCCGGAGTGTCGAAGTCGTCGGCGCCGAAGCAGCCGAGGTCGCCCCAGCCCAGGTCATCGGCGTAGATGACGACGACGTTCGGGCGATCGGTGGAAGGGTTCATTCCTTGACGCTCCCAGCGGCCATTCCGGCGACGAGCCGTTTCTGGACAACGGAGAAGAGGACGATCGTGGGGACGGTGGCGACCGTCGCGGCGGCCATGATCACGCCCCAGTCGCTGGTGTACTCCCCGAAGAAGGACGACAGGCCCACCTGCACCGTCTTCAGGTCCTCGCTCGTGTTCAGCACGCTCGCGAAGAAGTACTCCTCCCACGTCGCGATGAAGGTCGTGACGATCACCGTGACGATGCCGGGCAGCGCGATCGGGAAGACGACCCGGAAGATGACGCCCACGTTCGAGCAGCCGTCGATGCGCGCCGCCTCGTCGAGCGCGAGGGGAATGGTGTTGAAGTAGCCCATCAACAGGTAGATCGCGAGCGGCAGGGTCATCGCGGTGTACACGATGATCAGGCCCACGTACGAGTTGAGCAGGCCGAGCTCCCCGAACGAGAGGTAGATCGGCGTGATCAGCACGACGAAGGGCAGCAGCTGCGTCGCGAGGACGACCATCATGACGGTCCGGCGCAGCCGGAAGACGAACCGCGACAGCGCGTAGGCCGCGAGGCTCGCCAGCACCACGGTGCAGAACGTGCTGACGGCCGACACCAGCAGGCTGTTCCCGATGTACCGCGCGAAGTCGGAGTTGCCGAACAGCCTGCCGTACGCGCCGAATCCCAGCCCGTCGAAGTAGCGGCTCCAGGGCAGCCGGGTGGCGAGCGCCGTCGCCGGCCGGAGCGAGGTGAAGACCATCCAGAGGACGGGGAAGACGATCACGAGCAGGATCGCGAAGGTCGGCACGATCACGAGCAGGTCGCGCGCCCGCCGCCGGTTCGGGTCGCGTCTCGGGGCGGTCCTCTTCGGCGCGTCGCGGCCGACCGGCTTCGACGTCACGTCGGCGGTCATGCGGAGCGTCCTTCCCGGTCACTCGTCACCCGCAGGTAGACCAGGGCGAACACCGCCATCGTCGCCGTCATGACGATGCCGATCGCGGCGCCCTGCCCGAGGTCGTTGGCCACGAACGCGGCCGAGTACAGCTGGGTGGCGAGCACCTGCGTGTAGGTGCCCGGCCCTCCCCCGGTCGAGAGCCAGACGTAGACGAAGTTGTTGAACGTCTGGATCACGGTCATGAGCACGACGACGACGATGACGGGCCGCAGGTTGGGCAGTGTGATGTGGCGGAAGGACCTCCAGCGCCCCGCGGAGTCGATCGCGGCAGCCTCGTACTGCTCCTTGGGGATCGACTGCAGGCCCGCCATCATCACGATCACGACGAAGGGCAGCTCACGCCAGACGATGATGGCGATCACCGACCACCACGCGGTGCTCGTCTGGGCCAGGAAGGGCACGCCCTTCGACAGGATGTGCGTGCTGACGAGGAACTGGTTGAGGACGCCGGTGTTGGCATCGAAGATCGACTTCCAGCAGGCGACCGCGACGACCGGCGGGAGCATCCAGGGGACGAGGACGAGGGTGCGGGCCACGCCGCGCAGGCGCCAGCGCGTGAGCACCCGGCTCTGCAGCAGGAGCGCCAGCCCCAGCCCGAGCCCGAGCCGGATCACCACCGTGAGCGCGGTCAGCCAGAAGGCCGTGTTGATCGTGGCGCTGCCGATCTGCGGGTCGCTGAAGATCGCTTTGAAGTTGTCGAGCCCCACCCACTCGGCGTCGCCGGGCGTGTCGTACGGGCTCAGCTTCTGGAACGCCAGCACCACGTTGTACACGCTGGGGAAGACGAAGAGGACGCCGATGACGATGAGCGCCGGTGCTGTCAGCGCGTACGGCTGGCGTCGTGCGGAGCGGGAGGCCATCGGCACCGCTCAGCCCTTCAGGCCCTTGGTGAGCCCGGAGATGATCGCCGCGGCGGCATCCGAGCTGGACGACTGGCCCGAGTAGACGGCGGAGAAGTGCTGGTTGACGAGCTGCTCGATCGAGGCGACCGTCATGTCGGAGCCGATGTAGCGCGCGAAGGATCGGGAGTGCGGCAGCTGCTCGACGAAGCCCTGCTGTGAGTCCGGCACCTTCAGTTCGGTGAGGGTGTTCGTGGAGGCCGGGTACTGGGAGTAGGTCTTGAACGTCGTGGCGCTCGTCAGGTACTTGATGACCTGCCACGCCTCGTCCGGATGCTTGCTGTTGCGGTTGATGCCGAGCGCGCGGCCGCCGAGGTGCGTGGCGCCGTCGGTCAGGCCGGCGGGCATCGGCGCGGTCGTCAGCGTCGTCCCGGCCGCCTTCGCCTGCTTCTCCAGGGAGGTGAAGGTCTCCGGCGGCTCGTAGCTCATCGCGCAGGATCCGGTCGCGAGGCCGTTGACGATGGAGGGGTCGCTGTAGTCCTGCACCGCCTGGTTCGCCTTCGGCGAGGCCCCGGAGGAGAACAGGTCGGCGAAGTACTGGATCGCCCCGGCGAGCTGGGGTTGCGCGATGCCGGGCTGCCACGTGCCCGAGGAGTTCTTCGCGACGAGCGTGCCGCCGTGCGCCCAGATGTAGTAGTTGATCGCGTTCCACTGGGAGCTCGTCGCGGAACCGGAGGCCGCGAAGCAGAAGCCGCTGGTCTTGCCGGAGCTGGAGGAGCTGATCTGTTTCGCGTCGGCCGCGAGCTGCTCCCAGGTGGTGGGCGGGCTCTTGACGCCCGCGGCGGAGAGCGCCTTGGGGTTGTAGACGAGTGCCATGGTGTCGGCGGTCCAGGGCATGGCCCAGGTCTTGCCGTCGAAGGTGACCATGTCCTTGGCGAGGAGATTCCCCGTGCCGCCGGGCAGAGGGTCCTTCTTCATGAGGCCGTCCAGCGGCTGCAGGATCTTGGGCTTGGCGAGGAACGCGACGTCGGCGTAGCCGATCTGGTCGATGTCGGGCCCGGACCCGGAGTTGGCCTCCCGCGCGAACTGCTGCACGTTGTTGGGGCTGAGCGTCTGCAGTTCGACGTGGATCTTCGGGTGGCCCTTGTTCCACGCGTCGATCGCGGTGGTGAGGCCGCCGATCTCGCCCTTCGGGTCGAACTGCCGGAAGACCAGGTTCACCGAGCCGGATCCGGAACCGGAGCCCGAGCACGCCGCGAGCGGAAGAACGAGACTCATCATCGCGGCGGCCGCGGCCGACTTCGTGAACTTCATGCTGGCTACTCCTTTGAAGGCACTGACCCGCGGCGGGGTCCCAGGACGCTAACACAATCAATTTGATTTACAACAGACTCTTTCGTGACCTACGATCTCCGGCGTCAGCCTGATCTACGATCTGTTCCGCCGTCGCGGAAGCTCGCGTGGCGGCCCCACTCGCCGGACCGGGAGGATCGCGATGGAGCGACGGGGATCGAATCTTCCGCGCGTCGGCGACTACAACCAGCTGCTCGTCCTCGACCTGGTCCGACGCAGCTCGAACATCAGCCGTGTCGAGCTGTCGGAGCGCACCGGCCTGTCGGGACAGACCGTCTCCAACATCTGCCGCCGCCTCGTCAGCGCGGGGCTCATCGAGGCCGCCGGGCGCGTGGCGGCCGACACCGGAGCACGCCGGACGATGTTCCGCGTGGTCCCGCAGGGTCAGTACTCGGTGGGCCTGCACATCGACCCGGCCCGGATGACGCTGGTGCTCCTCAACCTCGCCGGTGAGGTCGAGGACCGGACCTCGATCGTGACCCCGACCACGGACGGCCCGGAGGACGTGCTCACGGCGATCGTCGATGCCGTCGCCGACCTCGTGGGGCGCAGGGGGATCCCCCCGGCACGGGTGTCCGGCCTCGGTGTCTCGGCCCCCGGGCCCATCAAGGCCGACTCCGGCTCCCTCGTCGGGCCGCCCAACCTCCGCGGCTGGGGCATCGTGCGGCTCCGCGACGAGCTCGAGAGCCGCGTCGGCCTGCCGGTCGTGCTCGAGAAGGACACCATCGCCGCCGCCACGGGCGAGCTCTGGGCGGGAGGCGGCACGCTCTCGAACTTCGCCTTCATCTACCTCGGCACCGGAATCGGCGCCGGCATCGTGCTCGACGGCGACGTGATGCGCGGCGCGTCCGACAATCTCGGCGAGGTCGGGCACCTCAGCGGCGATCCCGACGGGCCCCGATGCTCGTGCGGCGGGCGCGGTTGCATCGCGATCACCTCCGCCCCCGTCCACCTCGTCTCCGCGGCCGCCGACGCCGGCACGATCCCCGCGGCCGACCTCGACGACCCGCTGGCCGTCGAGACCGCGTTAAGGCATCTGTGCGCTCTCGCCGACGGAGGCGAGGAGAAGGCGCTCGCCATCGTCGAGAGGTCCGCGCGGGCCATCGCCCGCATCGCCGGCAACCTCGCCAACATCCTGGACCTCGACGCCGTCGTCCTGGGCGGCCCGAGCTGGTCCGCGCTGTCCCGGACCTACCTGCGGATCGTGCCGCCGATCACCGCCTCGCTGCTCACCGTGAGCGACGTGCACACGGTGGAGGTGCGCGGCACGACCCTGGGTGAAGACGGGGGTGCCATCGGCGCGGCCTCGCTCGTCATGTCCTCGATGGCCTCGGCGCGATCCGATCACCTGCTCGTTCCCCACTGATCCCGGCCGCGCACCGGTACACCGGCCCTGACATGATGCTGGCCAGGCACGTTAGGAGGTTGTTCGCCGATGTCCGGATGCTGTCCCCCCGCACGCTCTCCGGGCCGGGAGGTCCCGCAGGACCTGCCGGAGCGCGGCCACGCCTCCGGCGACCTGGTCGTGCTGCCGGGCGGCGCGTTCCTGATGGGCACCGAGGACGCGGACGGGTTCCCCGCCGACGGCGAAGGGCCCGTCCGCGAGGTCGCCGTCGCCTCCTTCGCCATCGATCCGTACTGCGTGTCGAACGCGCGGTTCGCGGAGTTCGTCGATGCGACGGGCTACCGGACGGACGCCGAGAAGTTCGGCTGGACCTACGTCTTCGCCAGGTTCCTGCCCGGCGAACTGCGCAAGAAGTCCCCGAGACCACAGCAGACGCCGTGGTGGTGCGGGGTCTCCGGCGCGTACTGGCGGATGCCGGAAGGGCCCGGGAGTACGGTCGAAGGCCGCTGGGACCACCCGGTGGTGCACGTGTCCTGGCGCGACGCCGACGCGTACTGCGCCTGGGCCGGCCGGCGGCTGCCGACCGAGGCCGAGTGGGAGTACGCCGCACGCGGCGGCCTGGAGCAGGCCCGTTACCCGTGGGGCGACGAGCTCACTCCCGGCGGCGAGCACCGATGCAACATCTGGCAGGGCCGGTTCCCGGTACGCGACACAGCGGAGGACGGTTACTCCGGCACCGCTCCGGTGGACGCCTTCCCGCCCAACGGCTTCGGGCTCTTCAACGTCTCGGGCAACGTGTGGGAGTGGTGCGCCGGACGGTTCCGCGCGTCCGAGGCCGAGCGTCCGATGCGCGGCGGTTCGTACCTGTGCCACGACTCCTACTGCAACCGCTACCGGGTCGCCGCGCGTACGTGCAACAGCCCCGACAGCTCGAGCGGCAACCTGGGCTTCCGCTGCGCCGCCGACGCCTGAGGAATCACCTCGGTGCGAGGATCGGCCGGCCGCTGGTACCGTGACGGACGAATCTCGGGATACAGGGAGAGCCCCATGGCAGGTGACGACGACATCTCCGGGTGATACCCGGAAGTGACCGGCCGTCGGCAGGCGAGACGCCGCCGCGGCCGCTCTTTCGTCGTCCCTTGAACCCCTGCCGGGCGCCGTGGGCGCGCCCGCGCCTTCTCCGAGGACCATTTCCATGTCCGATGCATGCATCGTCTGCTCGAACCTGTCCTTCTCCTGGCCGGACGACACTCCGGTCTTGCAGAACCTGTCCTTCACGGTCGGCGGAGGCCGTACGGGCCTGGTCGCACCGAACGGTGCCGGCAAGAGCACACTGCTCAGGCTGATCGCGGGTGAGTACCGGCCCGGCGGCGGGACCGTCTCCGTCGACGGCGTGGTCGGCCATCTGCCGCAGAGCCTGCCGCTCACCGGCGAGCCGACCGTGGCCGAGGTGCTGGGAATCGCCCCGATCGTCAGGGCGATCGACGCCGTCGAGTCCGGTGACGTCGACGAGGAGCACTTCACCACGATCGGCGACGACTGGGACATCGAGGAGCGCACCACGGCGCAGCTGGACCGGCTCGGTCTCGGCGACGTCGCCCTCGACCGGCGCCTGGACACCCTCAGCGGCGGTCAGGTCGTCTCCCTGGGCCTGGCCGGGCAGTTGCTGAAGCGCCCCGACGTCCTGCTGCTGGACGAGCCGACCAACAACCTCGACCTCGACGCGCGCCACCGGCTCTACGACGTGCTCGACGACTTCGGTGGCTGCCTGCTGCTGGTCAGCCACGACCGGGCCCTGCTCGACCGCATGGACCGCATCGCCGAACTCGACCAGGGCGAGGTCCGGTCCTACGGCGGGAACTTCACCGCCTACCGGGAGGCCGTACGCGCCGAGCAGGAGGCCGCGGCCAGGACCGTGCGCAACGCCGAGCAGCAGGTCAAACGGGAGAAGCGGGAGATGCAGCAGGCCCGTGAACGGGCCGAGCGGCGGGCGGGCAACGCCGCGCGCAACCTCGACAGCGCGGGCCTGCCGAAGCTCTTCGCCGGGAACATGAAGCGGCGCGCCCAGGAGTCCGCGGGCCGGGCGAGCCAGACTCACTCCGCCCGGGTCGACGACGCCAAGGCCCGGCTCGACGAGGCCGGCCGGGCCGTACGCGACGAGCAGACGATCGCCCTGGAACTGCCCCGTACCAACGTCCCGGCCGGACGCACGGTCTTTCGCGGCGAGCACATCCAGGTCCGCCACGGCGACCGGGCCGTCTTCGCCGGGGACGGGGCCGGCCTGACGGTCCAGGGTCCGGAGCGGATCGCGCTGACCGGGCCCAACGGGTCCGGCAAGTCCACTCTGCTCCGCGTGATGAGCGGCGAGATCGAGCCGGAGGGCGCCACGATCAAGCGCTTCGACGGCCGGATCGCGTACCTGTCCCAGCGGCTGGACCTGCTCGACCTCGACCGCACCGTGGCGCAGAACCTGGCCGCCTTCGCGCCCGGGATGCCCGAGGCACAGCGGATGAACCTGCTCGCCCGCTTCCTGTTCCGGGGGTCCCGCATCCACCTTCCGGTCGGCGTGCTGTCGGGCGGCGAACGCCTGCGGGCCACCCTCGCCTGCGTCCTGTACGCCGAACCGGCGCCACAGCTCCTGCTCCTGGACGAACCGACCAACAACCTCGACCTGGTGAGCGTCGGCCGGTTGGAGAATGCGCTCAACGCCTACGAAGGCGCGTTCGTGGTGGTCAGCCACGACGAGCGATTCCTCGCCGAGATCCGGGTCGACCGCCGGCTCCTGCTCTCCGAAGGCCGGCTCGTGGAGACCGGCACGTCCTCCGCGACGGCGCCGCATGCCTGAGGCGCCGTTTCGCCGGGGAACGGCGGGGGGCTCACCGAGCCGCGAAGCGCGGCGGTGAATCGTCGAAAGGGTCACAACACTGGTCCGCGAACCGTTGCCCGAAACTCGCCGGTCGCCGTCATCGCGTTGTCGGTTACGCCGGGGGCCTGTGGCGTGGATACTAAAAAAATCATGAATGTCGACGCCACGTCCGAGCCGCCCTCGCCGCCCAGTGCCGACTCCGTACGACGCCAGGTGGTCGAGGTCGCCACCGAAATGATGCGGGGCACGTCCGCCCCGGCACGCGGAGCCTCGGAGCCATCCGACCAGTCCGCGATGACCCTCTATCTCGCGTTGCTGACCGATCGCCTGCCGGTCTACGCGCGCACGATGACGGACCTGGAGTCGCGGGCCGGGGAGGCGAGTGTCGAGGAGAACCTCGTGCCCGTCGCCCAGGCGACGATCCGGTTCTACTGCGAGATCCTCGCCGCGAAGGTGAGCGTCTTCACCAAGCCCGACCAGCTCCTCCAGCTCCGGCAGGTGCTCACCTCGCGCGGCATGGGACCGCAGGCCGCGGACACGCGGGTCGCCGCCTACCTCGACCGCGAGCGCACGCTGGGACGCGTCGCGGCCGACGTCGACTGCGCGGCCGCCGCCCAGCTCCTGATCGGGACGTGCGTCAACTACGCGTTCACCAAGATGCTCCTGGACGACGTCATGCCGCAGGAGCACTTCATCGACCGGGCGATCCGGGGCCTCCGCCTCGCACCGTGAGACCGGCCGGACACCTCCGGCCCATTCGTGGAGATCAGTGCGGGCATGAAGCAATCGCGAAGACGCCTGCGCGGGTCGGGCGCCGTTTTCAGGTGCGAGGGCCGAAGACGGCTCGCTCCGCCTTCGCAAGAAGGGCGACCAGTTCGTCGGCCTCCGTCTTTTCGAGGGTCGCGAAAGTGGGGGCCATCAGCTCGTCGGTGAGCCGTTCCGCGTCGGCGTGCCGTCGCCGTACGTCCTCCGTGACCTCGGGATACGGCCGCGGCCAACCGAAGTATTCGGCGTTCGCCTCCCCGTCGGGGAGGATCGCCGAGGTGCCGCTCACAACCGCCTCCAGCGGGCTGAGCCCGCTCGCCAGGACCGCGACGATGTGCAGGCCGCCGCGGAGCTCACGTACGACGTGGGCGAGCTGAATCGCCCGAGCCCGGTCGTCCTCTGGCAACCGCATCGCCCGCCAACCGGCGAACAGCGGCGCACCGACCACATTCGAGCCGTCCACGACGAGCTGGAGCAGCTCGGCCAGGCGCGCCGACTCCGCGAAGTCGGCCAGCTTGCGGCGGCCGAAGTCATGAGCGACGACGGCATACCGGTCGGCGGCGTCCGTCGCGGAGAGACCGGCGCCCGCCTCCCACGCCTCCCGTACGGTCTCGGCCGGGAAGAAGCCGGCCGCGGACACGACCACATCGGCGTCGACGTCTCCCAGGACTCCGAAGCGACCTCGAAAGTAGGGCGCCCAGCCGGTCAGTCCCACCTCTGTCGAGTAGGCCTTCGCCTCTCGAGAGATCATGAACGCCCCGCCCAGCCGCCCGATCGGCTCCGCCACCGCCGCCGCGATCTCTCGCATCCCGACCTTCCCTCCCTCGAACCGAACCGCATTCTATACGTCTGCGTCCCGCTGATCTTCTCCGGGACAGTCGGGAACTGCGGCGAGTCACCCCGGCGGGGGTGAGCCGCCGCGGCGGCGGGCGAGGGCCTGGCCGGCGGGGAACCCGTCCGCCACGTTGCGCAGCAGCCGGATGGTCTCGTCGAGCGGCTGGTCGGCGACGAGCCGTTCCAGGACGCCGTGCAGGTGGTCTTCGACGGCGACGATCCGGCGCTCCAGCCGCCGTCCTTGCGGAGTCAGCGTCAGTGTGACGTATCTGCGGTCGCCTGGATCGGTGGTGCGCTGGAGGAGCCCCTGCCCCACCAGCCGGTCGACCAGGCGGCTCGGGCTCGTGGTGGTCTCGCAGACCAGCAGGTGGCCGAGGGCCGACAGGGTGAGCGGCTGATGGTCGTGCATCACCCGCAGCACCTCGGCCTGGGACGGGGTCAGACCGAGCGGCCGCAGCTGCGCGGCGAGGATCCGGTTCCCCTCCCGCTGCACGGCCAAGATCAGGTATCGCAGTTCCTCGACAGGTTTCACGGTCCGCCCCTCGCTCGCGTCGCCGACCGGCACCACGCCCACAGGTTACATGACACGTATGTCACGACAGATATTTCGCCCGCTCCCCTTGCGGAAGATAGATGTCGTGTCATCTAATGTCGTGTAATCCAACTGAGGGAGAGCACCAATGAGCACGTCCGACCCGATCGCGGGAGTCGCGGTCATCAGCACCGGCAGCGTCGCCATCCGGCCCGAGCACGTCGGGCCGACCTGGAAGAACACCTACCTGTGGCTGGCCACCTCCCGGCGCTGGACGGCACCGCGGCCGATCAACGTCTACGTCGTCGAGCACCGCCAAGGGCTGGTGCTGTTCGACACCGGCCAGGACCGGGCCTCGGTCACCGACCCGGACTACTTCCCCGGAGGAGCGAGCGGCCTGGTCTACTCCCGGCTCGCCAAGTTCGACATCGGTCCCGACGAGACGCTGGCGGCCGGACTGCGCGGGCTCGGTCACGCCGTCCAGGACGTCCACACCGCCGTCATCTCCCACCTGCACCAAGACCACATCGGCGGGCTCCCGCTGCTCGGCCATTCGGAGATCGTCGTCAGCCGACCCGAATGGGAGTCACTGCGCCGGCCGCTGCCCCAGGCCCGCGGCCTGCTGACGGACCACATCGACCTGCCCGGCCTGCGGTGGAGACACGTCACGATGGACGACCTCGCCGACCCCGCGCTGGCTCCGTTCCAGCACGGCCACGACCTCTTCGGCGACGGCAGCCTCGTGCTGCTGCCCACCCCCGGCCACACATCCGGCTCGCTGTCGATGCTCGTACGCCGCCCCGGCCACCGGCCGCTCCTCATGGTCGGCGACCTCACCTACGACGACCGGCTCCTGGCCCAGGGCAGGCTCCCCGGCGTCGGCGGCAAGCGGCAGATGCGCACCGCCACGCAGATGGTCAACCGGCTCCGCGCCCGGCTTCCCGGACTCGTCGTCCTGCCCGCACACGATCCCGGCGCGGGCCGGCGGCTGGCCGCCGCCCTCGACGGCCACCCCGACCGGCGTTACTCCGCCTGACCTTCCGCAGGAGCACGACATGAGCTTTCACATCTCGCTCGACATCGACCGCCCGCCCGCCGCCGTGTTCGCGTTCATCGCCGACTTCCGCACCATGCCCCGCTGGTACGAGGCGGTGAGCCAGGTCACGGCGCTCCCGCCGGGCACACGCTTCCGCATGGTGCGCTCCCTGCCCGGCGGCCCCGCGCACAATGACGTCGAGATCACCACCCACATCCCGGGCGAACAGGTCACGTTCACCTCGGCCAGCGGCCCGACGCCCTTCCGCTACCACTACCGGATCGAACCGAACGCGGACGGCACCAGACTGACACTCGAGGCGGAGATCAGCGGAGCAGGCCTGCCCGGCCCCGCCGCCCACCTCGGCGGCCTCGCCGAACGCCTCTTCAGACAGGGGATGAAAAAGAACCTGCACACCCTCAAACAGATCCTCGAGTCCTCCGCCTGACGCCAAGGTCGTTCAGTCCGCCGGCGCGGCGTGGATCGCGGTGAAGGCCAGGAGAGGTGCGGCGGTCCGCGGCGGATCCTCGAGTATGGGCGAGTGTCCGAGACCGGGCAGCAACTCGACCTTCGCGCCCGGGACGGCGCGGTAGTCGGCGGCGGATGAGGATCGCCACCTGCGGTCGTCCTCGCCGAAGATCACCAGTAGCGGCTTGCCGAGGGGCGCCAGCCGATCCGGGAGTGCCCGCCGCTCCAGGTAGTCGCGCGTGGCCTGCATCGTCGTGGTGAGCGTGTGGTAGGTCATGAGGCGCACGTCGTCGAGGAGCTCCTGGGGCACCTCGTAGCCCGCACGGCTGAAACCGGCGCTCGCGAACCCGCGGAGCTGCTCGTCGGTCGGCGGCCACTGCGAGGGTCCGATCGCGGCGGACTCCGGTGCGATGAAGGCGTCCAGGCCGGGTCCGGTGTTGATGAGCACGAGCGCGGTCACCAGGTCGGGTCGTTGCTCGGCGAGGGCGGTGGCGACCACACCGCCGCTGGAATGGCCGACCACGATGGCGTGCTCGACACCGAGCCGGTCCAGTACCACGCCGACCCGGCGTCCCTGGTCCGGGATCGCGTAGCTGCGATCGGCCGGTTTCGCCGACCGGCCGTGCCCGAGCAGGTCGACCCGGATGACGCGATGGGATCGGGTCAGCAGCGGAACCAGCGGGTTCCACGAGCGGGTCGAGGAGACGGACCCGTGGATGAGCAGGAGTGCGGGAGCGTCGCGTGGGCCGTCCTGGCACACGTGGATGTCGCCATCGTCCAGCGACAGGGCCGAGGCCTCGGCGGCGTCGCCGTTCACGTGCGGTTGCCCGTCGGAAACAGTCATGAGTCCACTGTCGCAGCCGGTACGCGTCGGCGGATTGGACGAATGTTCCCCTTTGCCGGCTCGCGTAGCATCGGACGGTGCGGACGTTCGTACGCGGCGCGGCCGTGTGGCAGGTCGCATGCCCACCGCGGCCAAGCCGGGTGGCCGGTGTCACCATGGCCGGGTTCGGCGTCCGTGACCTGGATCCGCTCCGGATGATCCCGCACCCGGCCGTGACGCTGCTTCTGGAGTTCGGCACCGGTTCGGCGGTCCTGGCTGATGCCGCCGGCCGGCGGCAGCGCGGCAGTGTCGTCGTCGGGCCCGGGATCGGGTCCGGAGGAACGGTCTGGGCGCGGGGTGACAACGTCGAGTGCGTGCAGGTGCGCCTGTCCCCGGTGATCGCACGCGCGGTTCTGGGCGCCTCCCCCGCCGGCCTCGACGGCGCCGTGGTGGCCCTCGACGACCTGTGGGGCCGGGAGGCGGCGGGAATCCGTGAGCGGCTGGGCGACATCTCGTCGTGGGAGGATCGCTTCACGTTGGCCGACGCGCTGCTCGCCCGCCGGCATGAGGCGGGGCCGCCCGTGGACCCGGAGGTGGCCTGGGCCTGGCACCGGATCGTCGCCGGCCGCGGCCTGGTCCGGGTCGACGGGCTTGCGGCCGAGGTCGGATGGAGCCGCAAACGCCTGTGGTCCCGGTTCCGCTCGCAACTCGGCCTGCCGCCCAAGCACGCCGTGCGGCTGGTCCGCTTCGACCACGCCGCCCACCGCCTGGTCGCGGGTGACGGCGCGGCCCGGGTCGCGGCCGACGCCGGCTACGCCGACCAGTCCCACCTGCATCGAGACGTCATGGCGTTCACCGGACTCACCCCCGCGACAGTGGCCGACGAGCCGTTTCTGGCGGTCGACGACATCGCCTGGCCCAGCCGCGGAACACCCGCCGTCCGCGGGGATCTCCCTACGGTCCAGGACCGGGCACGTCACCCCCCTTGCCGGTCGTTCGTGCGCGGCGCGGTCAGCCGCCCGCCATGGCGCCCACCACCAGGAACGGCTCGGCCCCGCTGACGACCGCGCCGGGCAGTGGTGCGTCCGGCGGGTCGTGGGACAGGTCGTTCTCGCAGGCGTAGAACCGGATGAAGGCGCGGCGCCGCCCGGTGCCGTGGTCGCGGATCGTCCCGCGCAGCATCGGATACCGCTCCTCGAGCGCGTCGAGCACGGAGTTCTGGGTGGCCTCCCCGTCGACGTCCAACTCGACCTCGGCGCCGATGTGCGCGAGGGCCCGCAGGTGCGCCGGGAGCACGACGCGGATCACGACAGCGTCTGGACTTCGACGGACAGGACGGCCGGCAGGTCGCGGACGATGGGTGCCCAGCTGTCGCCGGCGTCCGGCGAGACGTACACCTGCCCGCCGGTCGTGCCGAAGTAGATGCCGCAGGAGTCGAGCCCGTCCACGGCCATCGCGTCGCGCAGCACGTTGACGTAGCAGTCGCGCTGCGGCAGGCCGTTCGTGAGCGGCTCCCACTCGTCGCCGCCCGTACGGCTGCGGTAGACGCGCAGGCGTCCCTCCGGCGGGTAGTGCTCGGAGTCGCTCTTGATCGGCACGACGTAGATCGTCTCCGGCTCGTGCGCGTGCACCGCGATCGGGAAGCCGAAGTCCGAGGGCAGGTCGCCGCTGACCTCGCGCCAGGAGCCGCCACCGTCGTCGCTCCGCATGACGTCCCAGTGCTTCTGCATGTACATGGTGTCGGGGCACGCGGGATGCAGCGCGATCCGGTGCACGCAGTGGCCCACCTCGGCGTCCTCGTCGGGGATGCCGCCGGACCGCAGGCCGCGGTTGGCCGCCTGCCAGGTCTCGCCCGCGTCGTCGGTGCGGAAGACGCCCGCGGCCGAGATGGCGGCGTACATCCGCGCCGGGTCGTCCGGGTGCAGCACGATCGTGTGCAGGCACATCCCGCCGGCCCCCGGCTGCCAGGAGGAACCCGAGCCGTGCCCGCGCAGGCCGGGCAGCTCCCGCCAGGTCGTGCCCCCGTCGGACGACCGGAACAGGGCTGCGTCCTCGACCCCGGCGTAGATCGTGTCCGGGTCGGTGGCCGAGGGCTCCAGGTGCCAGACGCGCGCGAACTCCCAGGGGTGCGGCGTGCCGTCGTACCACTGGTGGGTGCCGGTCTCGCCCGCGTACCGGAACTCGTTGCCGACCGGCGTCCAGGTCGCGCCGCCGTCGTCGGACCGCTGGATCAGCTGGCCGAACCAGCCGGTGGACTGGGCGGCGAACAGCCGCGAGGGGTCGGCCGGCGAGCCGGTGACGTGGTAGATCTCCCAGCCTCCGAAATGAGGACCGCTCACCTCCCAACGCTCGCGCCGGCCGTCCGACGTCAGGATGAACGCGCCCTTACGCGTGCCGACCAGTACCCGTACTCCGCTCACCGGTATCCCTCCCTGGGCCCGTACGGCGACCGCCGGTCGCGGCTCACCAGGGATTCTGACCGGAGCCGGGCCGCGAATTCATCGGTCCGCGGAGATTCCCCGGAGAAGGCACTCTCGGTTGAGGCCGGTCCGGGCTCACCTGGGAGGCTGGTGTCCTGGGGCCGGACGGGGAGGGGGCACCGTGGCCGGGGAGCGTACGCGGGGCGGGCTGGACCTGCACCTCGATCTGACCGGGGACGCCGCCGGGGTCGGGCGGGCGCTCGAACGGGCCTTGCGCGAGGCGGTGCGCTCCGGGCGGCTCCCCGCCGGGACGCGGTTGCCCGGCAGC
>NZ_JBHLZP010000164.1:0-15964 GCF_042429965.1 Actinoallomurus acaciae | reverse complement strand
AAGCCACAGCACGCAGACACCACTTCCGACGACGGCTACACCTCCAGACGATCCAGATCTAGCTATGTAGTACTAGAGCGTCGATGACGGCGACGAATGGTTCATCGCTCAGACCGTCGATGAGATCTTCCAGAGAGTCTCCGGAGGTTCCGGAGGCGGCCAGCAGGGCATTCAGCACGTCAGTCGTCGTCTTGTTCCGTGCGTGCACGGCGACATGGATCGATCCGCGCTCCGGAACCGCCGACTCGGTGCCCGGGCGAAGAGGAACCGAACCGGCGCGTTCAGGAAGGCTCAACAGGTAGAGCGCGCCGAGAACGGCGGACTTGCCGGAACCAGGATCTCCGGTCACCACCCGTGCCTGTGAGTCAGAAAACCCCTCGGTGAGCCAAGTATTGATGTCGCCGAGCACATTCTCCCGGCCGACGAAATGCCAGACGGTCTCATCGGATATCTGTGCGCCTCGCGCTTTTTCCAGGAAGTGTTCGGTGAGCTCGTGTTCGCGAAGCCGCTGCTCGGACATTTGCTTTCGGCGAATCCTCGCCGCCCTCATGGATATCGACTCGTGTCGCGGATTTCTGAGGAAGGGCGGTATCTTGCCGGGAACGTTCACCGCATGCCAGCGAACGTGTTGCCAGGCGGGTTTCTCGGCGTCTCGATCGACCATCTTCAACACGGCATCCAGCGCCAGCGCCTCGGGACGGCGTCCACCAGTCGCGGCGCTCGCCACGGCCCGTCCGAATGCGCTGGCAAAAGCGCCCGGCCGGCTCTTCCCGCGCGTCCTTGTCGCGGTGACGACGAACAGGCTTGGGCGGTCGCGTCCGTCCCCGATCGCCTCGAACGCCCGAAGCGCTCTCGGCAGTGCGTCGAATGCACCCTGACCCGCATGGCATGTGTCCAGCATCAAAAGCAGACGCTCGACATGCGTGCCCGCCACGAGACCTCTCACGAATTCCGCGACCGGGAGCATCGTGCCGTGTGGGTCTTCAGGGTCGCTGTCCGCCGCCCAGAGTAGCAATTCGTCCTGAATCAGTTCCGCGTGACCGCTGTGGTACACGGCGACGAGATCGTCTGCTGTCACCGAAGAAGATTTCAGGAAATCACGGGCGCCCGTCCGCAGCCGTTCGCGCGTAGGGTTCATCCCCACCTCGTCGATCCGCTGGTATCCACAGGACTCGCGCATCACGCGGACCATTTGGTGGACGCCATCCTCAAGGCTCTTCCCGGCGGCGGGGGAAAGGCCGAGTGTCACCCCGGTCGCCAATAAGTAGCGACGCCTGGTCTCGGGCACATCGTGGTCCACGGTTCACCCATTTCGGATCGGGTCGCCTGACTCTACCGTTCTTATGCTCGTCAGCCGTGGGGAATCAGACCGGGTGGATGTCCCATGCCCAAGCGGACGGCTGACCAGCGTACCTGGAGCACCAGCGTCGGCGCCCGGCTGCGCAGGCAGAGATCGTCCGCCGTCACCGCGAGGCGATCAGGTCGACATGGCGGTCGTTCGCCCCCCGGGCAACAAGGTGCTGGTTTATCCGCGCAAGGCGAGACGTTCAATCAGGCAGGGGCGGTTTAGGGGTATCGACGTGGAGGAGGTGGTGGCGTTGCCGTCGGCGCGTTCACCGATGCTCGCGCAGGTGCTGGTGAAAGTGAAAGAAGGATGGCCTGATGCATTCGATCAGCGAATTGGAGGCAGCGGGGGGTCCGCACTCTCGCCGACGAAGGTCACCAGATGCCGAGACGGCAGTTTTTGATCACGTCCTACTGGGAGGCAACAAGTCGGGGTTAAAAAAACAGGCGAACCGGTCGTACGCCAAGCTCTGCGGACCCGGCTAACGTACGAACGCCTAGATCAAGACATGGTGACTCCTTCGCGAGCTCCGTTGCAGTCCCCAGGAAGGTCGGCCACCTAGTCAAGGCCACCGCCGTTCTGCAGAACTACGAGCACACCCGAGACCTGGATCGCCCAGCGTCCCAACCTGCGCGTCCGGACCTGTGAGCTGTACGCCTGGCTGCGGTCTCGGCGCGATTCCGCTCGGGATGCTGTCGACGTCGGCCGTCCGTGAGTGGCGGGCCGGCCTCATCATCGCCGGGGTCTCAGAGTCCATGGCGGCGAAGGCGTACGGCCTGTTCCGCGCCATCCTCATGACGGCCGTGGAAGAGGACGGCATCCTGCCGCGCAACCCGTGCCGGATCAAGGGCGCGGGCACCGAGAACGCACCAGAGCGACCCGTGCTCGACGTCACCCAGGTCATCGCCCTTGCCGATCTGGTCGGCCGCAGGCCGGTCGGCGACATCCGTAAGAAGGACGACGGCTACCACCTTCGCTGTCGAGAGGAAGACGGGCTGGTGCGGGCCTTCCCGCGGCCGTTCAGCACTCGCGAGCAAGCGGAGCGGACCCTCTTTCACCTCATGAACGACGGACGGGCCGACCACACCCGTGACGACCGGTACCGTGCGCTCGTCCTGGTGGCCGCGTTCGCGAGTCTGCGATGAGGCGAGGTCACCGCGCTGCACCGACAACACCTCGACCTCGACAACGCGACCTTCGCCTGGTCTGCTCGGCTTTTCCTGGGACGAAGGTGGGCGGGATGACCAGGCTTCCACCTTTACCACCCACCCAGCTCGGCCGCAGAGGTGTGGCCATCCCGGAGCTTGAGGCCGCCGCTGGAGGCGAAATGCCTTGGCCTGGACGTTGGTGGCGGAGAGCATGTGCGGGTGGATGCTCGCGAGGTGGTGTTGAGGTTCGTCCGCGATATGGAGCGCTTGACCGGTGCGGTGATCGCTGTGACGGCGCACGACGTCGGTGGCGGTGGTATCGGTGCGCTGGTCAGGGCGGTGAACCGGCGGCTCGTTCCCCGTGGTGCTGAGCTTCCTGGGGGCCTTCGCTACGACGTGCACGGGATCGGCTGCTGCATCACGGACCGAGACGGAACCGCGGTGGATGTCGACCTTGGCCCCGAGCCGGGGATGCTGATTTTCGACGCCTGGCGAGTCCGGCGGTTCGCCGAGTCCATCGGCGAGGAGTCTGTCACCGAGTTGGAGCTCTCTGCTGCGTTGGAGGTGCTGGCCGGCGAGGGCGTCGTGATGGCTGCGCCAACGAAGTATTGCATTTGGTACGCGGTACCGCCGCCGTCGGAGCGGTGAGGTCGGCGCACAGGCGAGGAACGTCAAGGGCGGCGCGCAGCGTCGCCGCCTTGATGCCGCTGGCCTCGTGCACGACCTTCGGCACACCGGTAACACCTCGCCCCGAGACCGGCGCGTCACTGGCCGAGTTGATGAAGCGGATGGGTCACTCATCCACCAGGGCGGCACGGATCTACCTCCATGCCCGGCAGGAGCGAGACAAGAAGATCGCCTCCACGCTCGGGAAGATGGCCGCGCGGGAGCTGAAGCGGTCCCAGAAGCCCATGAAGCAGGACGGCACCGAGGCCGAGAGCCGATCGGGCGCGGAAGCGAAAAAAGAACCGATGAAGAGAGAAGTCCCAGCGTCTGGAACCATGTCTCGAACTGAGGCTTCTTGGCGTCTGAGCGGGGTGACGGGAATCGAACCCGCACTACCAGCTTGAGAATTAATTGGAAACCGGCTCTTAGTGGCCTTGACCTGCAGATGCGGCTGCCCGCGAATGACCCCTATGGACCCCTGCTCGCCCTGGCCAGTTGCACGCTAACGGTTTAGGAATGCTTGCTCGCACAGCGCGTTGAACTGGTCTTTCTCGTACTTCTGTGAGCTTGTGCCCGTGCTCTGCCCGTAATGGTGTGAGCTAACCGTGCCAGCCGGGGGAGGTGACCTCTTCGGTGTGAAGCACCTTGAACGGTCGATCAACATGCGCCGCGCACCTTGGGACCTGGAAAGATCAGTCCTGTAGCGTCCAGCGTCGGTCAAGCGACGCTACCGGCCGTGAATCACGAGGTCGGCGAATCCCCTCGCGCAGGCACGGGATCGACTCGCGCAGTTGGCGGCGCTGTGCGCTCCGTCGAGTTCCGACAGGAGACCTCCGACTGTGGCGAGGCTGCGGCCTCTCCGCCGTCTTCCGGCCGCGCCCGTATTACTGGCCAGAGTTGCGCTATATATCGCGTAACGTCATATTGGACCTTGTGGAGCCTAAGTCGATGCGGGAGCAGAGTTATCTGATCCTGCTCGCGCTCGCCCCCGAACCCCTCTACGGCTACGGCATCATCACCACGGTCGAGGAGCTGTCGGACGGCCGGGTCAGACTCGGGCCCGGCACGCTGTACGGCGCCCTGGACCGCCTGGCCGACGAGGGCCTCATCGCACGCGACCGCGAAGAGGTCGTCCAGGGCAGGTTCCGCCGTTACTACTGCCTCACCGGCGTCGGCCGCGAGGCTCTGGCGGCTGAGACCCAGAGGCTGACCGCGTTGGCGGCGCGGGCCCGTCGGCGGCTGGCCGGCCCGAGGATCTCCGGGAGCCCCGCATGACGACACCGTACGAGCGACGCTGCCTCACGCTGCTGCGCGCCTACCCTCCGCGCTACCGCGCCGCCCGCAGGGACGAACTGCTCGGCACCCTGCTGGACGTCGCGACGCCGGGCCGGGAGGCACCTTCGATCCGTGAGTCCTGGGACGTCGTCCGCGGGGGACTGCTGACCCGCTGGCGTGCCCGCCCTCCTGTGGGGCGCTGGCTGCTCTACCGTGGGTTCGACGCCCGGCTGCCCTACGCCTACCGCTGGTGGGCCCGTGATGACATCCTCGGCCGCTGGTTCGTCGTGCGCAACGGTCTCGGCTTCCTCCTACTCGGGGGCCCTGTCCTGGTCGCCGGGCAAACCGGCGGCGCGGTGCTGGCGCACATCGTGGACGGCGTCCCGATCGGATCGAATTTGCCGTTTCTCGACGGCGGCCTGTGGTGGATGGTAGCCACGATCGTATTGACGGCGGTCATCTTGACCATGGGCAAGCGTCGCCGGGCGCTGAAGAAGCATGAGTTCTACCCGGACGGCACTCCGTTCGAGGCGGCCCCGATGTGGGGACGGCCCTGGCCGCCGCACGTCCGGCAGGGACCCGTCGCCACGTCGGCGTATCCGCCGGTGCCCCCGCACGCTCCGGCCTCCTGGCCGCCCCTGGTGCCGCCGGTGGCCGCCCGTGCGCGACGCCCAGAGCGGCCACGGGACGACTCACTCTGGTCATCAGGCCCCTGGCAGCCACCGAAGTGACACCCTGCGCCGAGCCGCCCGCCGGCTGAACGCATCGATCCCTACCTGCCCCTCACCGGAGCTTCCAGACTGGGCCGTCGGCTTCCGGCTGCTGCCGCGGATGAAGAACTTTTCGACCCAAAAGCCCCCCTGGTCGACGCGGCACACGGGCAACATGCTGGCCGCCGCGACCGGCGCGACGACCAAGGATCTGATGCGGAGGATGGGCCAGGACAGCGAACGGGCCGCGTTCATCTACCAACAAGGCGGACCAGGCGATTCGCCCAGGGCCTCGACGTGCTTCTCAAAGCGCAGCGAGACGACGGCGATAACGGGCTGGCGGAAGTGCTGGTGCCGGTGGCGTAGTTGCACGCTAGTTGCACGACGGGGCGTTACGGCGCCTAGAAACGATCAAGGCCCGGGTCAGGAAAACTCTCCGACCTGGGCCTTTGTCATGCGAGCGGGTGACGGGAATCGAACCCGCACTACCAGCTTGGGAAGCTGGAGTTCTGCCATTGAACTACACCCGCAGCGGTCCGGGGACCGTTCGCACATGCTACCGGAACCCGCGACCCGGTGGTTCCCATCATCTCCGCCTCGTACGCGTCGCGGCTCCGTAACCGGTAGTTTCAGCCTGTGCTGCTCTCCGATCGGGATCTCAAGAACGAGATCGAGTCCGGGCGTATGAAGATCGACCCGTACGACTCTGCGATGGTCCAGCCGTCGAGTGTCGACGTGCGGCTGGATCGGTACTTTCGGGTGTTTGAGAATCACAGATATCCGCACATCGATCCCGCCGTCGAGCAGCCAGACCTCACCCGGCTCATCGAGGTGGCGTCCGATCAGCCGTTCATCCTGCATCCCGGGGAGTTCGTGCTCGCCTCCACGTACGAGGTGTTCGGGCTGCCCGACGACCTCGCGGCGCGGCTTGAGGGTAAGTCCAGTCTCGGGCGTCTCGGGCTGCTCACGCACTCCACGGCGGGCTGGATCGATCCCGGGTTCTCCGGGCACGTCACGCTTGAGCTCTCCAACGTCGCCACGCTGCCGATCAAGCTCTGGCCCGGGATGAAGATCGGGCAGATGTGCCTGTTCCGCACGAGTTCGCCCGTCGAGCATCCGTACGGCTCGGCGTTGCACGGGTCGCGGTACCAGGATCAGCGCGGGCCGACCCCCTCGCGGTCCTACCTCAACTTCCACCGCACCCAGGTGTGAGCCTCGCGCACCTACGCGAACGTCGTCGCCGATCCCATTGACCGTTACGGCAAGTGACGGAACAACAACATAGCGTTGAATAATTGTGCATAGCAATTAACCAATCGATAACCTCGCCAGACGTCTGACCTGAAAGTTCGGTTGGCGAATACGCGCGTGGCGTGCGTCACATCGGGCTTGTCGGGTCGTCAGGCGAGCCATCGGTGCGTAGCGGGGCCGGCGGCTCGCGCCACTTGCCGCGCGGCCCCCGGGCGCGGCCCGGCACGGCTCGGCCGCGCCTGTCCATCCCGGGGCGGTGCGGCCGGACCGGAAGGACGATGTGTCCAGACTGCGCGTACGAGGGGTCTCCAAGGTCTTCGGGAGGAAATCCACCGAAGCCCTGCGCAAGATCAGTCAAGGCGCCGAGCAGGCCGAGGTACGTCGGCTGGGTGCGACCGTGGCGGTGGCCGACGTCTCCTTCGAGGTGGGAGACGGTGAGATCTTCGTTGTCATGGGCCTGTCGGGCTCAGGAAAGTCGACACTGATCCGGATGCTCAACGGCATCCTCGAACCGAGTGCCGGCAGCATCGAGATCGACGGAGCCGACGTCGCCAAGATGAGCGGCAAGGAGCTTCGCGAGCTCCGTCAGCAGAAGGTCAGCATGGTCTTCCAGCACTTCGCGCTGTTCCAGCACCGTACGGTGCTGGAGAACGCCGCGTACGGGCTGGAGGTACGGAACGTTCCACGTCAGGAACGACTGGCCAAGGCCAGGGAGTTCCTGGACACCGTCGGCCTGGACGGCTGGGAGGACCGCTACCCCGACCAGCTGTCGGGCGGCATGCAGCAGCGGGTGGGGCTCGCCCGCGCGCTGGCCGCCGAGACCGACATCCTTCTCATGGACGAGGCCTTCAGCGCCCTCGACCCGCTGATCCGCCGCGAGATGCAGGACCTGCTGCTCGACCTGCAGGGGCGGCTCAACAAGACGATCGTGTTCATCACCCACGACCTCAACGAGGCCATGCGGCTCGGCGACCGGATCGCGATGCTGCGTGACGGGCAGGTCATGCAGATCGGCACCGCCGAGGAGATCCTCACCGATCCCGCCAACGACTACGTCGCCCAGTTCGTGGCGGACGTCGACCGTACCCGCGTCCTCACCGCCCGCTCGGTCATGGAGAACCCGGTCGCCGTGGTCGACGCGAACGGCGGGCCCCGCGCGGCCGTACGCGTCATGCGCGAGACCCAGTCGTCCGCGGCGTTCGTCCTCACCCGCGAACGCCGGCTGCTCGGCGCCGTCCTCGCCGAGCCCGCCGCCAAGGCCGTACGCGAGGGGAAGACCGACCTGGAGGGCCTGGTCGACGAGGACGTTCAGCCGGTGGAACCGGACACGGCCGTCGCCGACCTGTTCACCCGATGTGCCGAGAGCCCGTTCCCGGTGCCGGTCGCCGATGGGGACGGCAGGCTGCTCGGCGTCATCCCGCGGGTCACCCTGCTCGCGGCGCTGGGCAATTTCAACGGCAACGGCAACGGCAACGGGAACGGGAACGGGAACAGCGAGGAGGTCACGGCCGGTGTTTAGGCTTCATCTCGGTGACTGGGTCACCGACGTCGTCAACTTTCTCACCAAGCACTGCAAACCGGTCTTCTCCGCGATCAGCGATGTCGTCGACGGTGTGGTGCACGGCCTGGACCATCTGCTGAGCGCGCCGCCGTCGCTGGCGCTCGCCGCGCTCGTGGCGATGGCCTGCTGGTGGCTGCGCGGCCTGGCCGCGGGTGTGCTGACCTTCGCCGGGTTCGTACTGATCGACTCGCTCGGGCAGTGGACCTCCGCGATGGAGACGCTCTCGCTCGTGCTCGTCTCCAGTGTCGCGGCCCTGGTGATCGGGATTCCGCTGGGGATCCTGAGCGCCCGCGCGCCGACGTTCGGCGCCGTGGCCCGGCCCGTGCTCGACTTCATGCAGACGATGCCGGCGTTCGTCTACCTGATTCCGGCGATCTCTTTCTTCGGACTCGGGGAGGTGCCGGGTGTCATCGCCACGATGGTCTTCGCGATTCCGCCCGGCGTGCGCCTGACCGAACTCGGCATCAAGCAGGTCGACCGGGAGACGGTCGAGGCCGCCGAGGCGTTCGGCACGCCGCCGGGACGTGTGCTCACGCGGGTCCAGCTTCCGCTGGCGCTGCCGACGATCATGACCGGCGTCAACCAGGCCATCATGTTGTCGCTGTCGATGGTCGTCGTCGCGGGCATGGTCGGCGCCGAGGGCCTGGGCGCGAACGTCTTCGGCGCGATCACCCAGTACAACCTGGGCGCCGGTGCGGAGTCCGGTCTGGCCGTCGTCGTCCTGGCCATCATTCTCGACCGGATGACGGGTGCGCTCGGCGCCCGGATGGCCCCGGCCGCCCGGCGCGCGGCCGACCGTGCGGCGCGCGGCGGTGCCGTGGCGGTCCTGCGGTACCGCCCGCGGCCGGCGCTGGGCCTGTCGGGCATCGTCGTGTTCGCGCTGCTCGCGACCACGCTGGGCATCGTGGGCACGGGCGGCGGAGGCGGCAAGGGCAAGCCGATCACGATCGGCTACATCCCATGGGACGAGGACATCGCCGTCACCCAGCTGTGGAAAACGGAACTGGAGAAGCACGGGTACCAGGTCACGCTGCGGCAGGTCGACGCCGGCCCGCTGTTCGCCGGGCTCGGCCAGGGCGACATCGACCTGTTCTTCGACGCGTGGCTGCCGACCACCCACGCCGACTACTACAACAAGTACAAGGGCGAGATCGAGGACATCGGCGTCTGGTACAACAACGCCAGCCTGCAGCTCGCCGTGCCCAAGGACGACCCGGCCAACTCCGTCGCCGACCTCAAGGGGCAGAGTTCGCGCTTCAAGGGCCGCATCGTCGGCATCGAGCCGGGCGCCGGCGAGATGAAGACCGTCAAGGACAAGGTGATGCCGGCGTACGGCCTGGGCGACTACAAGCTGGTCGCGAGCAGCACGGCGGCGATGCTCGCCGAGCTGAACCGCTCGATCCAGAGCCACCAGCCGATCGCCGTGACGATGTGGAAGCCGCACTGGGCGTACACCAAGTTCCCGATCAAGCCGCTCGCCGACCCGCAGAAGGCCTTCGGCTCCGCGGAACAGATTCACACGCTGGGACGCAAGGGCTTCGCGAAGGACTTCCCGCAGCTGAACGGCTGGCTGAAGAAGTTCACGATGCCGGACGCGCAGCTGTTCCCGCTGGAGGACCTGGTGATGAACAAGTACAAGGGCAAGGAGGCTCAGGGCGTCGCCGAATGGGAGAAGCAGAATCCGGCGGTGGTGAAGAAGCTGACCGGGTGACAGTTCCGACGGGCCGTTCTCGGTGGCGCTGAGTGGCCGTCAGGTAGCACAGACGGTAATTCTCGGCACGAGGGGTGGATAACTCCCCATCGAAGGCTGTAACGTCGGCCTCGACGCGTTACTGGCCGTTTCGGTTGACGAGAGTCGCTGTGACCTTCGTCACACGGATCGGCCGGGGACGTTGACGGCGCCATCGCACTCCCCGCTCCCCCCGCGATGGCGCCGTCAGTCATTTCCGGGCCGTTTCGCCCTTTACCACGCCCTACCGGAACATGCGCTGGTCCGGATGAGGCGGTGACGTACAGTCCCAGGCATGGAGATCACGTGGCTCGGTGCGGGGGACGAGGATCGGTACCGGGAGATACGGCTGCGTGCGCTGGCCGACACGCCGGAGGCGTTCGCCTCGACGTACGAGGATGAGAAGGCGTTCTCTCCGGACGTCTGGACCTCCCGTCTGACCGGCGACAAGAGCGTCAACCTCCTCGCCGTCGAGGACGGTGTGGCGCTGGGCATGACCTCGGCGCTGGTCGAGGACGGCGATGTCGCCCACATCGTCGGCATGTGGGTCACCCCCGAGGCGCGCGGCCGGGGCGTCGGCCGGTACCTCATCGAGACGGTCGCCGACTGGGCACGTGACCAGGGCCTACGCGAGCTGACCCTCTGGGTGGCCGAGCCCAACGCGCCGGCCCGTGCCCTGTACGAGAGCTGCGGGTTCCACCCGAGCGGCGACCGGCAGCCGCTGCCCTCCGACACGTCCGTCATGGAGCGCAGGCTCGTACGGGAGGTCGGGCGGGGACTGCTGGCCGAGCGGTCCCCGTTGCCGGACGGCCTGGACACGCGGCTGGCCGAGCAGCTCACCTTCATCATCGAGATCGACCGGCTCAAGGCGATCGCCCGGCAGTCGCCGCTCGCCGCCGCGCCGCGCCGGGAGAACGACGCCGAACACTCCTGGCACCTGGCCATGATGGTCCTGGTCCTGGCCGAGTACTCCGACGAGCCCATCGACGTCGGCCACACTCTCCGGCTCGTCCTCGTCCACGACCTCGTGGAGATCTACGCCGGCGACACACCGCTGTACGACACCGCCGCAGCGGCGGACCAGCGCGAACGCGAGCTGGCCGCCGCGGACAAGCTGTTCGCGCTGCTCCCGGACGACCAGGCCGGTCACCTGCGTGCGCTGTGGGACGAGTTCGAGGAGCGCCGCACGCCCGAGGCCCGGTTCGCCAAGGCGATGGACCGTCTCCAGCCGATACTGCTCAACTGGATGGCGCGCGGCGGCACCTGGCAGACCTTCGACGTCACGGCCGACGACGTACGGGCGCGCAAGGCCGTGATCGGCGACGGCTCCGGCACCCTGTGGAAGGCCGCCCGGCACCTCATCGACGAGGGGCAGCGCCGCGGCTGGGTCCGCTGAGCACCCGCCGCTCCAGCACCTGCCCCGGCCAGCCCTCCACCGCGAACGTCTTCGTGGGCGTGAACCCGTTGCGCCGGTAGTAGTCGACCAGCCGCCCGTCGTCGCCCGCGTAGCAGTCGACGCGCACGAGGTCCACGCCGGACTCGCGTGCCGTGCCGGCGGCGTGGGCGAGCAGCGCGCCGCCGACACCGCGCCCGGCGAAGGAGCGGTCGGTCACCAGCAGCGTGATGTACAGCTCGGGTTCTTCCGCCGGTGAGACGTACGGCATGGGGACCGGGGACGTGGCGATCGCGCCCGCGGGCGCGCCGTCCACCTCGGCGATCCAGATCGTGTCGGTGCGTGTCTTGTCGGTGATGCTCGCGACGCGCCGGGGGACGGCGGAGAACGGCTCGTCGCCCCACTGCCCGGTACGGCCGTTCGCGGCGAGCCACGCGACCGCGGTGTCCATCATCGCCAGGATCGCCGTCGCGTCGTCCGGGCCGCCCTGCCGGATCTTCGTCACGGTCGCAGCGTACGCCGGAGCCCGCCCGCGGCGGGCGCCCCGGCCGGGCGGTGTCCAGGGCACGCCGGAGGGCGCATGGCCTCAAGGTCGCCGTGCGGTAATTTCGGTCGTCCCGGGAAGACTCGGGAGAAGGAGCCTCGCCATGGACCGGCCGGTACGCATCGCCAACTGCTCGGGTTTCTACGGCGACCGGATGTCCGCGCTCGCCGAGATGGTGGAGGGCGGTCCGGTGGACGTCATCACCGGTGACTACCTGGCCGAGGTCACCATGCTCGTGCTGGCCAAGAGCCGGCAGAAGAGACCGGGCGGCGGTTACGCGAGCACCTTCCTGCGCCAGCTCGCCCCGGTCGTGACCCGGATCGCCGAGCGCCGCATCAAGGTCGTCGTGAACGCCGGCGGCCTCGACCCGGCGGGTTGCGCCGACGCCACCCGTACGCTGCTGGCCGAGGCGGGGGTGGACCTCGCCGTCGCGCACGTCGAGGGCGACGACCTCGCCGCGAGCGTCCCCGCCCTGCTCGCCGGCGGCCACGACCTGGCGCATCTCGACACCGGCGAGCCGTTCACCCGCGACCCCCTCACCGCCAACGCCTACCTCGGCGGCTTCGGCATCCAGGCCGCGCTCGCCGCCGGGGCCGACATCGTCATCACCGGCCGGGTCGCCGACGCCTCGCTGGTCTCCGGCGCCGCCGCCTGGTGGTGGCGCTGGAGACCAGCCGACCTCGACGCGCTGGCCGGCGCGGTGGTCGCCGGGCACGTGATCGAGTGCGGCGCGCAGGCGACGGGCGGCAACTTCTCCGGCTTCCAGGAGATCGCCGATCTCACGCACCCCGGCTTCCCGCTCGCCGAGGTCGACCGCGACGGCACCAGCGTGATCACCAAGCACGAGGGCACCGGCGGCGCGGTGACCGTCGACACCGTCACCGCGCAGCTGCTGTATGAGATCGGCGCGCCGGGCTACCTCAACCCGGACGTCGTCGCCCACCTCGACTCGGTCCGCCTCGGCCAGGAGGGACCCGACCGCGTGCGCGTCAGCGGTGTGCGCGGGTCGGCGCCCCCGCCGACGACCAAGGTCGCCATCACCGGGCTCGGCGGCTGGCGGAACGAGTCCACGTTCGTGCTCACCGGCACCGACATCGACGCCAAGGCCGCGCTCGTGGAGCAGGCGATCCGCGCCCGCCTCGACGGCGACCCGGGCATCGCCGACCTGCGCTTCACCCGCATCGGCACGCCCGTCGAGGACCCGGCCGACCAGATGGCGGGCTCCAGCCTGCTGCACGTCGCGGTCGACGGCGAGCAGGGCAGCGCCGGGCGCGCCTTCTCCTCGCTGTGCGTCGAACTCGCCCTGGCCAGCTACCCGGGCATCTACGGCATGGGCGTGCCCGGCTCCGGTACGGCGTACGGAACCTACTGGCCGGCGCTCGTGCCCCAGGACCTGCTCGACCACACCGTCGTGCACGCCGACGGCCGCCGCGAGGTGGTGCCGCCCCCGCCCGTCACGGCCCCGCACGAGAGCGAGGCCCAGCCGGAGCCGGAGCCGGGGCCGTACGACGAGGGCGCGACCGTGGACGGGCCGCTCGGCCGTCTCGTCCTGGCCAGGTCCGGTGACAAGGGCGGCAACGCCAACGTCGGCCTGTGGGTCACCGACCCGGAGGCGTGGCCCTGGCTGCGCGCCGCGATGACCGCCGACCGCCTGCGCGCGCTGCTGCCCGAGGCCGCCGGCCTGCCCGTCGACCGGTACGAGCTGCCCAACCTGCGCGCGGTGAACTTCGTCATTCACGGGCTCCTCGACGGCGGCGCCACGGAGGCCCGCCGCTTCGACAAGCAGGCCAAGGCACTCGGGGAGTGGATCCGCGCCCGTCACGTCCCGATCCCAGAAGAGCTGCTGCCCGGGTATCACCGGGAGTGATGGATGAGGCGACGTCTCGGGAGACCACGGCGTCGCTCCGGCTCGGCGTGCCGTACAGCCCGATCGTCGTGAGGATCTCGGCGGGAGTCCTCCTCGCCGCACCAGGCCTGTTCCGGTACGACGAGCACCGCGACCGGTTCCGCCGCGACCGGGACGCGGAATGACCGCGCGGAGCCTTACCGGTCAGCCCGTCCTGTGTAGACGTCGGTCTGCGCGATGAGTTCCTGGGCGAACTCGACGGGCGGCAGCAGACGGGCCCGTGCGCGTTCGGCCTCGGTGATCGGCACCACGTTGAGAATCCGGACGGCGTCGTCGCCGGCCGGAATGTAGTCCCAGCCTTCGGGGCTGAGCGGGCCGGAGAGGAAGACGCTCCCGCATCCGGGGAAGGTAGGGAAGTCGCGGCCGAGTGCGACCGTGTGGCCCCAGTTCAGCTGGCTCCCGGTGATCCACGGATAGGCCGCGATGTTGGCCAGTTGCTCGGCGATCGTGTACTCGTCGCCCTGGTCCAGCCCGCCGCGGCGAGCGAACTGCAACTCGACGCGGCCTCCTCCACCCGGTCCCGGTGTCGCGGGCATCGGTTCCACGGCCATGCCGATGGTGGCGAAGGAGGTCATCGGGGAGGCGCCGGTCGGGCGGTATATGAGCACGTCGAGGCGGCTGAGGGGCCCGGGCCCGTTCTCGAAGAGGTGGCCGTGGTCCTCCTCGCCCCAGGTGTTTCGGAGGGCGTGGAACACATCGCGCAGGACTGGGGGCGCCGACATGCTCAGAGAGCCTACAAAGTTCAGGCGAGGAGGCGTGTCACGGCCTCGCGTGCGAGGGTGCCGGTCGTGGCCGGGTCGTCGAGGTCGCCGGCGACGACCAGCCCGTCGCGGAGCATGACGAGCATCCCCGCGGTGCGGTCGGCCTCGGCCTCCGCGCGGCCCGCATCGGTCAGCAGGTCGCGGAGCAGGCCGTGGAACCACGCGCGGTGGGCGGCGACGACCCGGCGTACGGGATGGTCGGGGTCGGGGTACTCCGCCGCGGCGTTGACGAACGCGCAGCCGCGAAAGCCGGGCCCGCAGATGAAGTCGCCGAGGTCGTCGAAGACCGACAGGATCCGGTCCTGTGGGGTGTCGCCGCGCGGGACGGTCGTCGCGCGGACGCGGTCGCTCTGTTCTTGCACGTAGGCGCGGACGAGCTCGTCCTTCGACGGGAAGTGGTGGTAGAAGGTCGCCTTCGCCACGCCCGCCTCGGCGATGACCCGGTCGACGCCGACCGTGTGGATGCCCTCGGCGTAGAAGAGGGCGCCCGCGGTGTCGAGGATCCGCCGCCGGGCCGGGCTCTCCGCGCGCCGGCGCTCTGTCGTCTCGGTCATGGCCATGCGTTGACATTACCAGACAGATCTGTCTACTCTCGGACCACGACGAGACAGACAGGTCTGTCTAGACAGGAGATCCCCATGAGCGCCCTCTACACCGCGATCGCCACCGCCTCGGGCCGCGACGGCCGTGCCGTCAGCTCCGACAAGAAGCTCGACGTCACGCTCGCCATGCCGACCGAGCTCGGCGGCAGCGGAGAAGGCACGAACCCCGAGCAGCTCTTCGCGGCCGGTTACTCCGCCTGCTTCGCCAGCGCGCTGTCGCTCGTGGCGAGCAAGAAGAACATCGACGTGGCCGACGCCTCCGTCACCGGAGAGGTGGGCCTGCACCCGAACGGCTCGGGCGGCTTCAGCCTCAGCGTCACGCTGCGCGTCGAACTGCCGGACCACGTCGACGCCGAGACCGGCCGCGAGCTGCTCGAGGCCGCGCACCAGGTGTGCCCGTACTCCAACGCGACCCGGGGCAACATCCCGGTCGAGCTGGTCGTGGAGTGAGGCTCAGCGGGGAGCGACCGTCGCCGGGACGGTGAGCACGCGCCCGGCGCCGAGGACACGCTCGGCGCCGGTGAGGACGAACTCCCCGCGCAGCGGCAGGTCCTCCGCGGACGAGCCGACCGCCGCCTCGATCGTCCCCGGCTCGACGATCCGGCGCAGGTCCGCACCGGTGAACGCGGTGCGGTCGGCGTGCACCGAGAAGGTCACCCGGGCCGCCGCGCCCGGCGCGAGCCGCACCCGCGCCCACCCCGCCAGCCAGCGCATCGGCCGTACGACGGAGGCCACGGGGTCGGACAGGTACAGCTGCACGACCTCGGTGCCGGAGCGGTCGCCGAGGTTGCGCACGGTCACCGCCACCTCGGCCGCGCCGTCCGTCGGCGCGGAGGAGTCCACGCGCAGATCCTCATAGCCGAACCTCGTCCACGTCAGGCCGTGCCCGAACGCGAACAGCGGCTCGGGGTCCACCGCGCTCCACCGCGACGACCCGCCCGTACGGGGCCGCAGGTAGGTGCCCGGCTGGCCGCCCGGGTGGCGGGGCACGCTCACCGGCAGCCGGCCCGACGGCTCGACCCGGCCGGACAGCACTCCGGCGATCGCCGCACCGCCCTCCTCGCCGGGGAAGA
>NZ_JBHLZP010000163.1:0-15996 GCF_042429965.1 Actinoallomurus acaciae | reverse complement strand
TATCCCTGCTCGGCGGCCTCGGTGACGCGGCGCCGATCGTCCTCGGTCGTGTCGGGCAGGAGCCGGGCGAGGACCCGGGTCAGGGTCGTGGCGAGCGCGGTGACGGCGGGCGGCGGCGACGCGGCCGGTGCCGTGGCCTTCAGCGTCTCGGTGGCGGGGGCGAAGATACGGCCGGTCGCGGCGGAGGCGATGACGGTGGCGAGCTCCTCCTCGGCCTTGGTCAGGGCGGCGTCGGCCTCGGCGCACCAGCCGACCAGTTCACCGACGGTCTTGTCGGCGGGCTCGAAGGGGAGCGGCAACGCGATCTGGGCGTCGTGCTCCTTGGCCGACGAGGCGAGAGCGGCGATCCGCGCGTTGCGGTCGAGAACCTCGCCGACCGCCTGCTCGTGGTGCCGGATCTCCTGGAGCCGGCGGGCCCGGATCTCGGCGCGCTCCTCGGCCAGCCCGGCGAGCAGACCTGTGCCGGCGGCGGCCAGCCCGGCCGCGCCACCGAGCACACGAATCAGGCCGAGGCTGGCGATGACCGCCGCGTCCAGTGCGATGTCGGCTTCGACGCCGCTGCTCACAGTCGCCCTCCCACGGCCTGCTCCTTCGTACGCTCGCGCTCCTGCCGCCACCGCTGCGCCCGTATCCCGGTCATCACCACGTGCGCGATCGCCGCCACCACCATGACCGCCAGCCACAGCAGCCAGGCGATGGAGATCAGCATGGCCACCACGACCAGGAAGACGACCAGCGGCACCACCGCGACGGCCAGCAGCACGCCGCACCCGGCCGGGCCACGGCGCCGCGTGGCCCCCGACAGCGTGCGGGAGGCGCCCGACACGCCTCGCTTGACCCCGCCGAGCCCCTTGGCCAGCCAGGACCACGGCCCGAGCGGCAGATAGTCCGCCGCCTGGCGCGACGCGAGGAGGACCTCGCAGGCGACGCCGACGAGCCAGGTGCCGACGGCGGCGACCACGAGCAGCGTGGTCGGAGTGCCGACCGCGCCGACACCGCCGTAGCTGTCGTTCTGCGCGACGTGGCGGAGCTGAGCCAGGAGCCAGCCGCCGCCCGCCCACACGACCAGCAGGGGCAGCGTCCACAGGACGGCGCGTACCATCGCGGCCGGCCGGCCGGCGAGGCGCCGGCGCTCGCGTTCGTTCCAGTGGCGGAGACCCTCGGCGCTCCGGCGCTCCGCCTCCTGCCGCCGACGGGCCGCACCCTCGATCTCCAGCACGGCGTCGGGCGCGGCGCGTACGACGGCGAAGAGCCGCAGCGGATCGTCACCGGCCTGCTCGGAGAGCCAGCCGAACCACGGAACCGGTTCGCGGACCTCCTCACGCGCCCGTACGGCGGCCGAGCGCAGCGCGTCCTCGGTCTCGGCGGGCCGACCGGCGAGTGCGAGCAGCGTCGCGAGCACCACGGGCGGCTCGTCCAGCCCGCGGGCGCCCGCGTCGGGGAGACGGCTCCCGGTACGCGGCAGCTGGGACCGCAGCCAGGCGGCGAGGCGGTTCCACTCGGCGGCGAGCCCGTGCCAGCGGTCGTTGATCGCGGAGAGCCCGTCGCCTCCGGCGAACGCGGCGAACTCCGGCAGCAGGTGCAGCTCCCACAGCTCCCTTACGACGCGCGCCGCGATGGCCCGGTCGGGGTGGCGCGGGTCGTCGACCACGCCGGCGAGCGCGGGCAGGTCCTCGGGCAGGACGCGGAGCCCGAGATAGTACGGCTCGAGCGTCGGGTCGAGCCAGCGCACCAGGTGCAGGAGCTTGACGTTGGGCGGGCGGTCGCCGGTCAGCGACTGGTCGATCAGACGGATCCGGCCCTCGGAGTCGTCGTCGAAGCCGTTCAGCCACTCGCGCAGCGCCTGCCATGCCTCGCTCGGCCCGACCGGGGTGAACATCGTGCCGAAGAAGTAGGGGGCGGCGTTCTCCCAGTCGGCGATGAGCGCGCGGGCGAACTGCGCGCGGTCGGTGTAGGTCTGCCCGCCGAACGCCAGCGCGCCCCGCGCGGCGCCGGTCTCGAGCGGGGAGACGCGCGGCGGCTCGGGCTCGGCGACGGCGGGGCTCTCTCCGGCGAGCCAGCGCTCGACCTCCTGCCCGGTCCAGCGCCGGCGGGGATCACGGGTGAGCAGGCCACGGCAGAGCAACCGCATCCGCGTGTCGGCGATGTCGTCACAGTCGACGGTGCGCGTGGCGAGATGGTCGACGACGGCGGTCTCGCTCATGCCGGCGAACGGGGTGCGGCCGGTGAGCAGTTCGCGCACGATGATGCCGAGCGACCACCAGTCGCGGGCAGGGGAGACCTGACCGGACAAGGACTCCGGCGCGGCGTACGCCAGCGTCCGCGACGACGAGGCGAACACCACGCTCTGCTCGATCACCCGGCTCAGCCCGAAGTCGGTGATGGCGAGGCGCATCGGGGTGGTGCCGCGGACCAGGACGTTCTCCGGCTTGAGGTCGCGGTGCACGATGCCCGCCCGGTGCAGGCGGTCGAGCCCGGCGGCGAGCTGCGCGACCACCTCGGCGACCAGCGCGGGTGGCAGCCGCGCCCCGACGGCCCGTAGGTTGCCGGCGGCGATGTACTCGATGACCTCGTAGTCACGGCCTTCCGCGTGCCCCGTCTCCAGGATGCGCACGACGTGCGGGGAGTCGAGGGTGGGCAGCTTCTGCCAGACCTCGCGGTCGGCGGTGAAACCGCGGCGGAACAGCTTGACGACGAGCTCGGTGCCCGCGGGGTCGCGTACGTGCAGGAGGTCGGACTCGGCGCCCTGTGCGGGCAGCTCGCCGATCAGCGTGAGCCGGCCGGACAGCTCGGCCGGGAGTCGCACGAGGGAGGGCGGCGCGGACGGCTCACCGTCACGACGGGTGGTGTCCGGCCGGTCGGTGTCGCGACGCGTCCCGAACTCGTCGCGCCGTGTGCCGGACGGCCGCTCGATGTCCGCCACTACCCGTCCCTCGCCACGTCCGCCGTTGCCTGTGTGAGCCTAACGCGCCCGCGCGCGCCCATGACAGGGATCAGCGAAGCCCCTCCCGATCCCGCATCGCCTTGAGGTGCTCCGTGATCTTGAACTGGTTGATCACGAACTCCATGAAGACACGGACCACGACGAGGTCGAACACCCAGATCAACGGGGCGGCGATGATCGTCATCACGGCGAGCGTGGCGTTCCAGGCGAAGAATGACAATCCATACCACAGCACGACTAGAGCGAACATGGTGATCAGAACCGTCATCAGGGTGTAGATCGTCCGCGCCAGTCTGACTGTGAGCATGTGATCGAAGTTGACGTCGAAGAGCGTCCCGAAGAAGCCCTTGCCGCCACGGCGAGGTGGTGCGTAGCCCGGCTGCTGGGGAGGCATGCCGGGGCCGGGCGGGGGGCCCTGCCAGGGGCCGCCCGGCTGCGGCGGCGGACCCGGGTAGGCGTGCGGGTCGGTCTGGTATGGCGGGGGCGGCCCGCCCGGGTATGACGGCTGGGGCTCGCCCTGTCGCGGTGGCGGGGGACGGTGCCCGGGATCGTCGTGGGGGTTTGACATCGCGGTCTCCTCGGCTTCCACCGTCAAAGGCTAGACCGCCGGGCGCCTCAGTTCACATGACCATGCCGTTCCGGTCGGGGGACGGCGCCGGGCCGTCTCCATCGGTGCACGCAGTGGTCGCATCGACGTACTGCTTGAGTAATTGGTCTTTTATGTCGTCGCTTCCGTTCGATAAGGATGAACACGAACCACCCCGTTGATAAGACCGGATATCAGGTAGGGCTGACACCCTCTCGACATCATGACAACATCGCTGTTGTTCTTGTTGTCATCCGGGGGAGGCGACATGGCAGACGGTGATCTTGAGGAATTGACGCGGAGCTTACGAGCCGCCCTGGCGCGCATTCAGCGGCTTTCGGATGATTATTGGCATGCCCTGGATCCCACCTGTGGCGCCATGGACGCGGACGCGTGGATGGGCCCGGCCGGGCGCCGATTCGGCTCCTCCGTGCGTTCTGACCGCGCGGAGCTGCGGGGGCAGCTCTCCCAGGCCGTTCGGAGCGCACAGGCGAAACTCGCCGCGGTGCCGAAGATCTCATGAGCGGCCGTTCCGCGTCGTTCGTCGGCGTCCGCCAGCCCGCCTTCGACGCCATGGTGAGCGGCCACGTGCGGGCGGCCGCCCAGATCGATCGGCTCGCCCAGGCACTGTGGGCCGAGCTGAACAGCGCGCAGCTCGACACGTCCCCGGCCATCCGTATCCGCGAGGTGGCCGGTCGCCTGCGTGAGCAGGCGACCGACCTTCAGCGCCGGCAGCGCCTGGTGCACGAGATGGAGAGGATCGGCTTCGCGTTCTCCGTCTCCGGCGGGACGATGTGGGAGCTTCCCGACCGGCTGGACGCTCTTCGGTCCAGGATCGACGGCGCCGAGGCGGCCGACCTCGCGAAGCAGGCCGCAGGCGGCGATCGGAAGGCCCTCGGCGGACTGGCGAGGTTCGCCTCCGAGGCGAACAACCCCGACTTCGCCAGGTCTCTGCTCGAACGCCTGGGCGCCGACGGGGTGATCACCCTCCCCGCCGCTCTCGCACAACGACTGCGGACGGCCATGGACGCTCGTGGTCCGGACCTGGGAGACGAGGAAGCGGGCGTCCAGGGCGCGCTGAAGATGCTCGGCAGGGCACTCGCGACAGGGACGAATCCGGCGAGCGGCGGCTACGTCGGCGATTCGTACTTGAACCGGCTCAAGGACCAAGGGCGCGCCGATCATCGTTTCCCGAAAGGCGGGCCGGACGACACGTACAACGGCTATCAGTCCCTCGCGACCGTTCTCTCCATGAGCGACGGACGCCCGCCCTTTTCGGCGCGGTTCATGCAGATCGTGGGAAGAGACATGATCGCCTACGACCGGGAACACCGCCCAGGGCACCCTTTCCCGAGAACGCCGCCTCCCGTCACTTTCCCGTACGTGCCCGGGCTGCCCCATCGTCGACCGGAAGACGGATCGGCGCCCATGCCCGACCTGACGGGTCTCCTGCACCTGGGATGGGCGCTCACCCCGGAGGGGGACAGGCCCACGGCGCAGCCGCCCTCCCAGGGACGCACGGACTTCCTGAACGGTCTGCTGCACGCCGCCGGTTTCACCAAGGCCGGATCACAGGCGCTCCTGAACCACACACCGGCCGGTCAGAAGAACTCCGACCTCGAATACCTCCTGCACGAACGCCGCCCTCTGTGGGCCTACACCGACCACGGCACCAGCCTCGGCCAGACCATGAGCGCCGCGACGTCCGGCCACGACGCCGTGTCGCAGCAGCTCCTCAAGGAGACGAGCGAACTGCTCGGCCGCGACACCCGCCGCTACTTCACCTACGACAAGGACCACCGGCTGAAGTTCAACGACGTCGACGGTCACGCCGACGACCTGTCCGGCCTCCGCCCCAGCCTGGGAGCCATCATGTGCTCCCACCTCAAGGACCTGGAAGACAGCCTTTTCGCCGACATCAGTGGCAGTGAGCCACCGAAGAGCCTGCCCTCCGCGCGAGACGTCGATGCGCTCCTGGTCGAGGCCGGTCAGTCCGACGATGGGTTCATGTCCCTGGTGGAGAGTGCGATCGGCCGCTCCCGCGCCCTGCTCGACAAGCGTCCCGCAGGCAGCACCGGCGTCGACAACGTGCTGATCGCGCAGGGTGGTTTCCTGGGCCACCTCCTCGCGCTGCGTCGGGAGGCGCTCCTCGCCCACGGCGTGAAGGTCGACACGGCGAATGCTCAGATCAAAGATCTGATCGACAAGGGAATCGGGCTCGTTCCGATCCCGTACGCCAAGCTCTTCAGCGGCGTGCCCGCAGGCCTCTACAGCGAATTCGCCGACCGGCAGTACGGCAAGGTCGGTGCGTGGCTGTTCCAACACATGCAGCAGGCCGATGGGTCAGCGGCACAGGACACTAAGGCCGCCACCGACGAGCAGGCGGTACGCACGCTGCTTCGCCAGATGTCACTGTCCGTCGCGATCGACCGTTTCAACGCTTCTGGAGGCACGGCGCCGGGCGAGCCGTTCGCCGATGAAAAGGGAAAGATACTCCCGCCCAGTAAGTGGGACGATCGTGCGCGGTCCCACTTCATCGACTGGTCCCAGGATAAGAACTTCGAGGCTCCGCGGATGAGCCAGTCGATCGAGACGGTGATCCAAAACAGTCATGACGACGCGATCAGCAGTTTCAACGGTGCGAGTGAGACGCCGTGAGGCGCGGCGGACGGGCGATGATTCTCGCGTTGGGTGTCTCGCTCATCAGCGCCTGTGCGTCCGATCACCACGAGCGACGGCCTTCCGCGCCGCATTCCACGATGACGTCGCCACCCGGCCGTCCCGCGTCCTCTGATCCGGTGACCGACGCGGCTCCGTACTGGTGCGACCTCGTCTCACGGCGTGCGCTGAGCCGGGTCACCGGCGTCTCGGGGCGCCTGTATGAAGTACGGAACGTCGGGACCGGCGAGGAGATTTCGATGTGCGCGGTGAAGGATGAGCAGAGATACGGTCCGCTGGCCGTGCAGTGGAGTGTGACAGGCGGCGGGAGCGAGATCGCGAAATGGACGAAGGACGTCGCAGCAGATCACCCCACGCGACTGCCCGCCACGCTCGGCACCGGCTTCACGGTCTACTCCCCGAGCGCCCGGCTTCCGTACTTCACCGCTGCGACGTTCGCGTGCGGGGCGCGGGACGCGTGGATCGAGATCTTTGTTCGCGGCGTGTCCTCCGGCCGGGACGCGACTGCGGATCTGGCCGGGCTCATGCGGGTCGCGGAGCGGCGGTTCGGGGTTTTGCATCACTGCGCGCCGGTCGGGAGTGGCTGATCACATCGACAGTGCCGGGTGTAGGAACGCGGCCGGGTGCATGGAGCGGGCTCGCCGCCTGCCCCGACCCGGGCGGCGGGCTCCGCGGCCGGTCGTCCCCTGGAAACGCGAACGCCCGGCCGCGGAGGCCGGGCGTTCGCGATGGGATGTCTACGCCTTCGGGGTTTCCTTCTCCTTGTCCCGCTTGACGATGCCGATCTTGGAACCGAGCCAGACCAGCGGGTCGTAGCGGCGGCCGACCACGCGCTCCTTCATCGGGATCAGTGCGTTGTCGGTGATCTTGATGTGTTCCGGGCAGACCTCGGTGCAGCACTTGGTGATGTTGCAAAAGCCCAGGCCGAACTCCTCCTGGGCGATCTGCCGCCGGTCGGCCACGTCCGCCGGGTGCATCTCCAGCTCGGCCACCCGCATGAGGAAGCGCGGGCCGGCGAAGTGCTCCTTGTTCTCCTCGTGGTCACGGATGACGTGGCAGGTGTTGTTGCACAGGAAGCACTCGATGCACTTGCGGAACTCCTGCGAGCGCTCGACGTCGACCTGCTGCATGCGGAACTCGCCCGGCTCGACGTCGCCGCCGTCGAAGGAGGGGACCTCGCGCGCCTTCTGGTAGTTGTACGACACGTCGGTCACCAGGTCGCGGATGACCGGGAAGGTGCGCATCGGCGTGACGGTGACCGTCTCGTCCTCTTCGAACGTCGACATCCGCGTCATGCACATCAGCCGCGGGCGGCCGTTGACCTCCGCCGAACACGAGCCGCACTTGCCCGCCTTACAGTTCCAGCGGACCGCCAGGTCGGGGGCCTCGGTGGCCTGCAGGCGGTGGATGACGTCGAGGACGACCTCGCCCTCGTTGACCTCGACCGTGTAGTCCTTGAGCTCACCCTCGCCGGCGTCGCCGCGCCAGACCCGGAACTTCGCCTTGTAGCCCATCTCAGTTCTCCTCAGCGGGGAGCTCGTCCTCGGTCAGGTACTTCTTCAGCTCGTCGCGGTCGAAGAGCCCGATGAGGTCCTCCCGCATCGGCTCCATGTCCTGGCGCTTGAGCTCGACGGTGCCATCACTCGACCTGCACACGAGGTTCAGCTTGCGCCACTCGGCCGACATCTGCGGGTAGTCGTCGCGGGTGTGGCCGCCGCGGCTCTCCTGACGCTCCAGCGCCGCCCTCGCGACGCACTCGGACACGAGGACCATGTTGCGCAGGTCGAGGGCCAGGTGCCAGCCCGGGTGGTAGCCGCGGCCGCCCTCGACGGAGACGGACCCGACCCGCTCGCGCAGCTTGCCGAGGGCCTCGATCGCCTGCTCCAGCTCTCCCTCGCGGCGGATGATGCCGACGAGGTCGTTCATCGTCTGCTGCAGTTCCTGGTGCACCGCGTAGGGGTTCTCACCGCCCTCGCGCTCGTACGGCGCGAGTGCCTCGGCCATCGCCGCCTCGACCTCGGACTCCGGAACCGTGACGGTGACCTCCGAGGCGTACTCCGCGGCGCCGAGGCCGGCCCGCCGCCCGAAGACGAGCAGGTCGGACAGGGAGTTGCCGCCGAGGCGGTTGGAGCCGTGCATGCCGCCGGAGACCTCACCGGCCGCGAACAGGCCGGGCACGAGCGCCGCGCCGGTGTCCGGGTCGACCTCCACGCCGCCCATGACGTAGTGGCAGGTCGGGCCGACCTCCATCGGCTCGGCCGTGATGTCGACGTCGGCCAGCTCCTTGAACTGGTGGTGCATCGACGGCAGGCGCTTGATGATCTGCTCGGGCTTGAGGCGGGAGGCGATGTCGAGGAACACGCCGCCGTGCGGTGAGCCGCGGCCGGCCTTGACCTCGGAGTTGATCGCGCGGGCGACCTCGTCACGCGGCAGCAGTTCGGGTGGGCGCCGGTTGTTCTCGGGGTCCTCGTACCAGCGGTCGCCCTCTTCTTCGGTGGTCGCGTACTGGGCCTTGAAGACGTCCGGGATGTACTCGAACATGAACCGCTTGCCCTCGGAGTTGCGCAGCACACCGCCGTCACCGCGGACGGACTCGGTGACGAGGATGCCCTTGACCGACGGCGGCCAGACCATGCCGGTCGGGTGGAACTGCACGAACTCCATGTTGATCAGCGACGCGCCGGCGAGCAGCGCGAGCGCGTGCCCGTCGCCGGTGTACTCCCAGGAGTTGGAGGTCACCTTGAACGACTTGCCGATGCCGCCCGTGGCCAGCACGACGGCGGGCGCCTCGAAGACCACGAACTTGCCGGTCTCGCGGATGTAGCCGAAGGCGCCGCAGATCTTGCCCTCGTCGTCCTTCAGCAGCCGGGTGATCGTCGTCTCGGCGAACACCTGGATCTTGGCGTCGTAGTCGCCGAGCTCCTTGTGGTCGTCCTGCTGGAGCGAGACGATCTTCTGCTGGCAGGTGCGGATCAGCTCCAGGCCGGTACGGTCGCCGACGTGCGCCAGGCGCGGGTACTCATGGCCGCCGAAGTTGCGCTGGCTGATCTTGCCTTCCTTGGTGCGGTCGAACAGCGCGCCCCAGGCCTCCAGCTCCCAGACGCGGTCCGGCGCCTCCTTGGCGTGCAGCTCGGCCATGCGCCAGTTGTTGAGGAACTTGCCGCCGCGCATCGTGTCGCGGAAGTGGACCTGCCAGTTGTCGTTCGGGTTGGCGTTGCCCATGGCCGCGGCGGCACCGCCCTCGGCCATGACCGTGTGCGCCTTGCCGAACAGCGACTTGGAGATGATCGCGGTCTTCTTGCCCTGCAGCCGGGCCTCGATCGCGGCGCGCAGGCCGGCGCCACCGGCGCCGATGACCACGACGTCGAACTGCAGCCTTTCGATTTCAGTCACTTGTGGCCGGTCCTTAGTTGAAGATCCGCAGGTCGGAGAAGCTCCCGTGCGCGACGAGCGCGACGTACGCGTCGGTCACCGCGAGGGAGACGAGCGTGATGAGCGCGAACTGCCCGTGGCGGGTGTTGAGCCTGCTGATCTGGGTCCAGAGCCAGTAGCGGATCGGAGCCTTGGAGAAGTTCTTCAGCCGCCCGCCCATGACGTGGCGGCACGAGTGGCAGGAGAGCGTGTAACCCCACAGCAGGATGACGTTGGCCCACAGGATGACCGTGCCGAGCCCGATGCCGAAGCCGCCGTCCGCGCCGTGGAACGCCTTGATCGCGTCCCAGGTGTTCACGATGGAGATCAGGCCGGCGACCACCCAGAAGTAGCGGTGCGCGTTCTGCAGGATGAGCGGGAAGCGCCTCTCACCGGTGTAGCCGCCGGGCGTCCTGCGCACCGGGCTCTTGTCCGGGACGGCGCAGGCCTGCGGCGTGAGCCAGAACGCCCGGTAGTAGGCCTTCCGATAGTAGTAGCAGGTCAGCCGGAACCCCAGCAGGAACGGCAGCGAGATCAGCGCGTACGGGATGAAGAACGGCAGATGCTCGGGTACGAACCGGCCGAGGTCCGCCGCCTCGGCGGGGCACGCCTTGCTGACGCACGGGGAGTAGAAGGGCGTCAGGTAGTGGTACTTGTCCACCCAGAAGCTGCTGCCCATCATCGAGCGCACGGTCGCGTAGACGACCCAGGCCAGGAAGAAGACGAACGTCGCCAGCGGACTGAGCCAGTAACGATCCTTGCGTAGGGTGCGCGCCGGGATCTGAGCCCGATCCTTGGACGGCGCTTCCACCGTTGTCTGCGTCATGCGGGATTCTCCATCGAAGGCACACCACCTGGGGAGGCTGCCTGTACTCGAGCCTCTCCTCTGTTCAGGGGCGCTCATACGTTATTAGGGAGTTGTCACGAGCACGATACGAGGCGCGGTCGTCACATGTGAAACTCCCCACTTACTCACCAGTAGGGTGTGCCCGTTTTACGGTCTACTGACCATGGATCTACGTATGAGAATTATCGCGCTACTTGTGATGATTTCATGGCGACTGTCCGTTTGAGAAGGCGTCGAGGCGGGCAAGTATCGGATTTTCCCATCAGCCCCTGCGGCCTCACTAACATGCGACGTACGAGACATCTGTGACGGGAGTTGTCGATGCGGGGCCGGAGCCATTTCGGGCCGGGGGCATACGTCGTCCGTTACGCCTGGTGGGGGCCGCTCGTACCGGCCGTCTTCGGCGCGGCGATCATCGCCGGGTTCGTGCTCGGCGTGACCTCACGACCACCGCGGCTGCACTGGCGGCCCGGCTCTCACCTGGACCCCTGGGGCTGGACGATGTACGGCGCCCAGTGGCTGATGCCGCTCGTCGGCGCCGGGCTGCTGGTGTTCGCCGCGGTCGGCCTGCGCCGGGTGGCGCGCGGGGCGGTGGCGTTCGCGGTCGCGGAGAAGGGCGTCTACTGGTGCCCGTCGGGCAGGCCTGCGCAGGGCGAGTGGTTCGAGTGGGACGAGGTCACCGCGATCGAGTTCCACTCCGCCGACGGCGGGTCCGCCGGCCGGGGCGCCGTCGCGCTGCGCGGCTACGCCCCCGAGCGCGACGACCGCCCGCGCCTGGTCTCCACCCGCCTCGGCGGCTGGCGCATCGCCCCCCGGCGGCTGGGCAGGGCGCTGCGGGAGTTCGCCCCCGACGTGGAGGTCATCTCCCGCTGACCCTGGCGATCCGCGAGACGCCCGGCGGCAATTCGCCGCGGCTCTCGATCTCGGCGAGGAAGCTCAGCAGGGTCTCGTGGAACGCCTGTGCGGCGTGGGTCGGGTGCACGTCCTTGCGGTGCGCGAGCGCGATCGTGCGCTCCAGTCCCGGCGGCGCCAGCGGCGTGCCGACCAGTCCCGCCCGGCCCGACAGGACCATCGACGGCACGAGCGCCCGGCCGAGCCCGGCCTCGACGAAGCGCAGCACCCCGTCCATCTCGCCGCCCTCGACGGCGAACGTCGGCTCGAACCCGGCCTGCCGGCACGCCGTCTGGGTCGCCTCCCGCAGGTCGTAACCGCTGCGGAACATCACGAGCGGCTGGCCGCGCAGGTCCTCGATCCGTACGTACGGCCGCTTGGGCGGGTCCGAGCGCGGCGACACCACGACCAGGTCCTCCCGCAGGATGGGCGCGGTCTCCAGCGAGGGGTCGGTGCTCTGCAGCGGCAGGATGATCAGCGCCAGGTCGAGGTGCCCGCGCGCCAGGTCCCGTACGAGGTCGCGGGAGCCGCCCTCCTCCACGCGAAGCTCGATGCCCGGATAGCGGACGCGAAAGCGCGCCAGGGCGTCGGCGAGCAGCCCGGCGAACAGCGACGGGGTCGCGCCCAGCCGCACCCGGCCCCGGCGCAGGCCGGTCAGGTCCTGGATCTCACGGCGGGCCGTCTCGACGTCGGCGAGGATGCGGCGGGCGAGCGGCAGGAGCGCCTCGCCGGCGGGTGTCAATGTGATGTTGCCCCGCGCCCGGCTGAACAGCGGCGCGCCCAGCTCCGCCTCCAGCGTCTTGATCTGCTTGGACAGGGACGGCTGCGCGACCCGGAGGGTTTCCGCGGCCCGTGTGAAATGCCTCACCTCCGCGACGGCGACGAAGTACGAGAGTTGCTGTAGCTGCACATGTCATAGCCTACGGCTATCGAAACGAGCGTCATCATGTCTTGGACGCCTCTTTTGAACCGGACATACGGTCCGCAATGTGTCATCCAGAGCGAGCACGGTGACCGCACCTCCGCAGGCGGCCTCCTCACAGGCGCTTCCGCGGAGGCTGTACGGGTCCTCCGTCGGCAAGAAGGTCGTCATGGCGGTGACCGGGGCGATCCTCGTCCTGTACCTGATCGCCCACATGATCGGCAATCTCAAGATCTTCCTCGGCCGTACCGAGTTCGACCACTACGCGCACTGGCTGCGCACGATGGGCGAGCCCGCGCTTCCGCACCGGGTCGTCCTGACCATCATCGAGGTCGTGCTCACCGTCGCGGTGATCCTCCACATGTGGTCGGCGGTCTCGCTCGCCCGGCGCGCACGGCGGGCCCGCCCGGTGCGCTACGCGGCCCGGCCCACCACGCAGGAGCACCGGTACGCCACGCACGTCATGCGCTACGGCGGGATCGTCATCCTGCTGTTCGTCATCTGGCACCTGCTGGACCTGACGTTCGGCGCGGTCAACCCCAAGGGGGGCGGCGCCGAGCCGTACGACAAGGTCGTCGCCGACTTCGCCCCCTCCCACTGGTACATCACGCTCTTCTACGTCGTGGCCGTGATCCTGGTCGGGCTCCACCTCCGGCACGGCCTGTGGAGCGCGTTCCAGACGCTCGGCTGGGGCCGGCAGAACCGCTACCGCGGCCTGCGCCTGCTCGCCGACACCGTCGCGGCGGTGCTCGTGCTCGGCTTCGTGTCCGTGCCGGTCTTCGTCACCATCGGGGTGGTCTCATGAGCGAACGAAGTGAGCGAATCGACAACACGGCGCCCGTGATCACTCTCCCGACGAAGGAGGGCTCATGAATCTGTTCACCGAGGGCGAGCCGATCCGGGACACCAGGGCGCCGGAGGGGCCGATCGAGGAGCGCTGGGACAAGCGCCGCTTCGGCGGCAAGCTGGTCAACCCGGCGAACCGGCGGAAGCTGTCGGTCATCGTGGTCGGCACCGGCCTGGCCGGCGGCTCGGCCGCCGCGACGCTCGGCGAACTCGGCTACCAGGTCAAGTCGTTCTGCTACCAGGACAGCCCGCGCCGCGCGCACAGCATCGCCGCGCAGGGCGGCATCAACGCCGCGAAGAACTACCGCAACGACGGCGACAGCATCCAGCGGCTCTTCTACGACACCGTCAAGGGCGGCGACTACCGGTCACGCGAGTCGAACGTCTACCGGCTCGCCCAGGTGAGCGTGGAGATCATCGACCAGTGCGTGGCGCAGGGCGTGCCGTTCGCCCGTGAGTACGGCGGCCTGCTCGACACGCGCTCCTTCGGCGGCGTCCAGGTCTCCCGTACGTTCTACGCGCGCGGCCAGACCGGCCAGCAGCTGCTGCTCGGCGCGTACCAGGCGCTCGAACGCCAGGTCGCGGCCGGCACCGTGGAGATGTTCACCCGGCACGAGATGCTGGAGCTGATCATCGTGGACGGCGCCGCGCGCGGCATCGTCGCCCGCGACATGGTCACCGGCGAGATCGAGACGCACACCGCCGACGCCGTCGTGCTGGCCTCCGGCGGGTACGGCAACGTGTTCTTCCTGTCCACGAACGCCAAGGGCTGCAACGTCACGGCCACCTGGCGGGCGCACCGCAAGGGCGCGCTGTTCGCCAACCCGTGCTACACCCAGATCCACCCGACGTGCATCCCGCAGAGCGGCGACCACCAGTCGAAGCTGACGCTGATGTCGGAGTCGCTGCGCAACGACGGCCGCGTCTGGGTGCCGAAGAAGGCCGCCGACAAGGGCGTCGATCCTCGTGAGATCCCCGAGGACGAGCGCGACTACTACCTCGAGCGGATCTACCCGTCCTTCGGCAACCTGGTGCCGCGCGACATCGCCTCCCGCGCCGCCAAGAACGTCTGTGACGAGGGTCGCGGCGTCGGCCCGGGCGGGCTCGGCGTCTACCTCGACTTCGCCGACGCGATCCAGCGGCTCGGCCGCAAGGCGGTCGCGGACAAGTACGGCAACCTGTTCGAGATGTACGAGCGCATCACCGGCGAGGACCCCTTCGAGGTGCCGATGCGCATCTACCCGGCGGTGCACTACACGATGGGCGGCCTGTGGGTCGACTACGACCTGCAGTCCACGGTCCCGGGCCTGTTCGTGGTCGGCGAGGCGAACTTCTCCGACCACGGAGCCAACCGGCTCGGCGCGTCCGCGCTGATGCAGGGGCTGGCCGACGGCTACTTCGTGCTGCCGAACACCATCAGCGACTACCTCGCCAAGGGGCCCTTCCCGAAGGTCGGCGACGACCACGAGGCCGTCGTCGAGGCGCGGGAGTCCGTCACCGGCCGCATCGAGCGGCTGCTGTCCATCGACGGCGACCGTACGCCGGACTCCTTCCACCGCGAACTCGGCGCGCTCATGTGGGAGTACTGCGGCATGGAGCGCACCGACGAGGGCCTGCGCAAGGCCATCGACCGGATCCGTGAGCTGCGCGAGGAGTTCTGGACCCGCGTCAAGGTGCCGGGGGAGAACGAGGAGCTCAACCAGGCGCTGGAGAAGGCCGGGCGGATCGCGGACTTCTTCGAGCTGGCCGAGCTGATGTGCGTCGACGCCCTGCATCGCGCGGAGTCCTGCGGCGGTCACTTCCGCGCCGAGTCCCAGACGCCCGACGGCGAGGCCCTGCGCGACGACGAGCACTTCGCCTACGTCGCCGCCTGGGAGTACACCGGCGAGGCCCCGGTCCTCCACAAGGAGAACCTGGAGTACGAGAACGTGAAGATGGTCCAGAGGTCCTACAAGTGAGCGAACCCGACCAAGTGAGCGAACCCGACGCAGTGAGTGGAGTGAGCGAGGAGGGTGGGCGACCCGTGGGCATGAAGCTGACACTGAGGATCTGGCGGCAGAAGAACGCCGGTGACAAGGGCCGGATGGTCGCCTACGAGCTGGACGACGTCTCGCCGGACATGTCGTTCCTCGAGATGCTCGACGTGCTCAACGAGAAGCTGATCCTCGAGGGCGAGGAACCGGTCGCGTTCGACCACGACTGCCGCGAGGGCATCTGCGGCATGTGCTCGCTCGTCATCGACGGCACCCCGCACGGCCCGCAGCAGGCCACCACGACCTGCCAGCTCCACATGCGGCACTTCAAGGACGGCGACGTCATCACGATCGAGCCGTGGCGCGCGGCGGCGTTCCCGGTCATCAAGGACCTGGTCGTGGACCGCTCGTCGTTCGACCGCATCATCCAGGCCGGCGGGTACATCAGCGCCCCGACCGGGTCGGCGCCGGAGGCCGCGGCCATCGCGGTGCCACAGGCCGACGCGCACGACGCCTTCGACGCCGCGACCTGCATCGGCTGCGGCGCCTGCGTCGCCGCCTGCCCGAACGCGTCGGCGATGCTGTTCACCGCCGCGAAGATCACCCACCTCGGCGTGCTGCCGCAGGGCCAGCCCGAGCGGTACGGCCGGGTCACCGCGATGGTCGCCCAGATGGACGCCGAGGGCTTCGGCGGCTGCACGAACACCGGAGAGTGCACCGCGGTCTGCCCCAAGGGCATCCCGTTCGAGACCATCTCCCGCCTCAACGCCGACCTGCTGAGGGCCACGAGGAAGGCGTCCTAGAGCCTGTCTCGGTTGGGCCGTGGGTTTTCCACAGCCGTGGGTGTGGTCTTTCTTTGGTGTGTGGGGTGGCTTGACAATGGAAGTGGGGTCGGCG
>NZ_JBHLZP010000162.1:0-16014 GCF_042429965.1 Actinoallomurus acaciae | reverse complement strand
GCGAACGGGCCGCTCGCGCCGAGGCGCACCTGCAGGCCGTACGCGAGGAACTGGCGGCCCGGGACCGGCCGGCGGAGGACGCCTCCGCCGCGACCGAGTGACCGCGACTCTCCGGCCGCCCTCGACCTCGCCGCCGTACGATGCGGGCGGTCGCACGCCCCGGCACGAGACCCGGGCCGGGCACGGCGACGTACTCACATCGGACGACGGCAGGAGACGGGGCGGGCGATGAGCGAACCGGACCCCGTCTGGACGGAGCGCACGGTCGTACGAGACGGGGTCCGGCTGGTCGCACGTGACCACGGAGGAGACGGGCGTCCCGTCCTGTTCCTGCACGGGCTCGCCGGGTACGGCGGCGAGTGGGACGCCACGGTCGCCGGGATGCATGGACGGCACCGCGTGGTGACGCTGGACCAGCGCGGGCACGGCGCGAGCGAGCGCCGTCCGCCCGGCGGTGACATGTCCCGGCCGGCGTATATGGCGGACGTCATCGAGGTCATCACCGCGCTGCGCCTGGACGACGTCGCCCTGGTCGGGCAGTCCCTCGGCGGGAACACCGCGATGCTGGTCGCCGCCGCCCGCCCCGATCTCGTACGGGCGCTGGTGATGGTCGAGGCGGGCGCCCGCGGCATGGATGCGCGCGACGTGGACCGGATCGGCGCCTGGCTCGGCTCCTGGCCCGTGCCGTTCGGCTCGCTCGATGAGGCGGCGCGATTCTTCGGCGGCGGCCCGGCCGGAGCGGGCTGGGCCGCCGGGCTGGAGCCGCGTGGCGACGGGTGGTGGCCGCGGTTCGACGCCGAGATGATGGTCCGGTCCGTGGCCGGACTGGTCCGCCCGTCCTTCTGGAACGAGTGGCGGCAGGTGGCCTGCCCGGCGCTCGTCGTCCTCGGTGAGTCCGGCATCATCTCCCTCGCCGAGCAGCGTGAGATGGCGTCGGCGCGGCCGGGCACGGCGATGGTGACCGTCCCCGGCGCCGGGCACGACGTTCACCTCGACGCCCCGGGCGCGTTGCGGGCCGTGCTCACCGGCTTCCTGGAACGACGCCCCTGATCGCCGACCCGGGGCCCGCGCCACGCGATCAGCGGCGGGCGCGGGCGAGCAGCACCACCACGCACAGCCCGGCGATGACGCCGGCGAAGTACCGTACGGCGACGAGAAGCCCGACCGCGGTGGCGAGGAACCCCACGCCGACGACCGGCACGCCGACGCCGAGGTAGAGCACCACGTAGAAGCTGGACAGGATGTCCGCGTGGCGGCCGGCCGGCGCCGCCTGGTTCACCGCGGTGAGGCCGCCGAGGAACACCAGGCCCTGGCCGACACCGGCGATCACGGTCGCGACGAGCAGCAACGCGAGTGAGGACAACGTGCCGGCGGCGGCGAGCAGCACCAGGCCCGTGGCGAGCAGTGGGAGCCCGGCCGATTCCAGCCGCCGCGCCGGCCGGCCGTAGGCGGCGAGCTGGGCGAGCGTGGAGCAGGCCAGCATCAGCACCACGACCGCGGCGCCCAGCAGCGGGTTCCCGCTGCCGGACAGGGTGGCGACGTACGTGGGAACGAGGGTGAGGAACAGCCCGATCACGGCGAAGGCCAGGAAGCTCGCCGTCCCGCTGGTCGCGAACACCGTCCGTGTCACGGCGGGGATCTGCGGGCGGCGCGGGACCCACCGGGCGCCGGAACGCCTCGTCGGCAGCGTCGCGATCGTCGCCGCGCCCGGTACGAGCAGCACGAGCTCCACCGCGAACGGCAGCACGTGCGGCGCCGGGGCGTACTGGGCGAGCAGTCCGGCCAGCACCGGTCCGAGTCCGAGCCCGCCGGCGGAGGCCACGGTGGCGACCAGGGCCGCCCTGCGGCGGTCGCCCCCGGGTTCCAGCTCGGTCAGCGCCGCCGTCAGCGGCCCCGAGGCCGCGCCGAGCGCGGCGCCCTGCAGGATTCGGGCCGCGAACAGCCATGCCGTGCCCTCTGCCAGGGCGAACACCAGTGAGCCGAGGGCGGCCAGGGCCACCGCCGGCACCAGTACGGCCCGGCGCCCCACCACGTCCGACAGCGGTCCGGCCACCAGCAGTGAGGGGATCAGGACGGCCGCGTACGCGGCGAAGATCAGCGTCACGACCAGTGGCGAGAAGCCGAACTTCACCGCGTACCCGCGGTAGAGCGGCGTCGGCAGGTTCGTGCCGGTCAGCAGGATCAGCAGCGTGTAGGCGACGGCCCAGAAGCGCCATCGTCGAGGCCGCGAGCCCCGTGGGCGGTGGGCGGGCGTACGGGCGCGGCGCGCGGCGGTGAGGTCGAACGGCATTCGCGTCTCCATCATGTTCGGGAAACGCGAACATAACAGATGTTCGGACTTGCCGAACATGACGGTTATGCTGGATGCCATGGCGAGCCGGACCGCGACCGAACTCCTGCACCCCGACAGTGCCGAGCTGCGGTTCACCACCGTGCTCGCCGCTCTCGGCGACCCGGTCCGGCTGGCGATCGTCGCCCGGCTCGCCGACGTCGAGCCGGACGGCGAGCTCGCGTGCACGACGTTCGCGCTGCCGGTCAGCAAGTCCACGCAGAGCGGCCACTTCAAGGCCCTGCGCGAGGCCGGCGTGATCCGCCAGCGGGACGAGGGCACCCGGCGGCTCAACCGGCTCCGCCGCGACGACCTCGACGCCCGGTTCCCCGGCCTGCTCGACCTCGCCATCCCCCAGGGACGCCAGGTCATCGCCGGCTGGTGACGGGCTTCGCCGCAGGAGCGACCAGGCGTGCCGCAGCACTAGGCTGCGACGAATCGGCTGAATCGTCACGGGGGATCCGGCTTGCCCGATCAACGAGAGCTGCGCGCCGACTGCGCGAACTGTTTCGCGCTGTGCTGCGTCGCACCGGCCTTCGCGGCCTCGGTGGACTTCGCGATCGACAAGGGCGCCGGGCGGCCCTGCCCCAACCTGCGCGCCGACTTCCGCTGCGGCATCCACGCGGACCTGCGCGACAAGGGATTTCGCGGCTGCACCGTCTATGACTGTTTCGGGGCGGGCCAGAAGGTCTCCCGGCACACCTTCGGCGGCCGTGACTGGCGCGCCGACCCGGGCTCCGCACGCCGGATGTTCGCGGTCTTTCCGATCATGCGCGACCTGCACGAGCTGCTGTGGTACCTGACCGAGGCGCTGGCGCTGCCCTCGACCCGCCCGCTGGCCGACCGGATCGACGGCAAACGCCGGGAGATCGAGCGTCTCACCGAGGGCGATCCCGACGCCCTGCTGAAGGTCGACGTCGCCGCGTGGCGACACGAGGTCAACACGCTGCTGTCCCACGTCGGCGAACTGGCACGCGCCGGGACCCCCGGGCACGACCATCGCGGCGCCGACCTCATGGGCCGGGACCTCCGTCGCCGGGACCTGCGCGGCGCGAACCTGCGCGGTGCCCTGCTCATCGGCGCGGACCTGAGGAACGCCGACCTGGACCGCGCCGACCTCACCGGCGCGGACCTGCGCGACGCCGACGTTCGGGGCGCCGACCTGAGCACGAGCCTGTTCCTCACCCAGGCCCAGCTGGACGCCGCCCGGGGCGACACCCGCACACACCTGCCGACCGCGCGCGTACGCCCCGCGCACTGGCCCGGCGCGGGGCCGCGCCTCTCGGACCGGCATCGAATTTCTGAGCCGGAGTGAGGGGGCAGATCTCCAGATCCGGCCGAGGACTGATCGCGATGTCGAGGCCTGCGTGCGGGCTCACGCAGGCCGGGGATCGCGCGGTCCCCGGCCGCGCCGGGCGGATTCCGCTGCGGGTGCTCACGCCCCCGGCCGTCCGCGGCGTCCACCTGCACATCCACGGCGGCGGCTGGACGTTCGGCTCGCCCCGGCCTGTTGTAGGGCCTCGCGCAGGCCACCGAGATCGCAGTGGTCAGCGTCGACTACCGGCTCTCACCCGGGCGCCCCTACCCGGCCCCGCTCCGGACGACTGCGAGGACGCTGAGAGACTTTGGCGTTCTTACCTATTTCCGGGCGGGAGTGGTGCGCAAGCCCCGCGGTCCGGTGGGAAAAGACTGGGGGCGTGTGGGGGGTGGATGGTGTGCGGTCGGCGGCCGGGCCGTTTGTGGGGTGGCGTACGTCGCGGCGTAGCGCGATGGCGGGCGGGGCGTGTGTTCAGGCCGGCTTGGCGAGGCTCCGATCGGATGGGTCGATCACGCTGGAGTCCGGTGGGGTAGCGGGCGAGCCGGTGGTTCTGCGGCCCGCCCCCGAACCGGACCTGAGAGTGGCGAAGGTCGCTGACGGTTCTTTGACCGGACTCCGCCCTCCTGCGCCTGGGGGGCCGGCCGGCCCTCAGCCATCGGTCAAGGAATGGCTGGGCGTCTGGGCGCGTGCAGGAACCACGGCAGCAGTCGAGCAGGCCGATGCTCTGGTGGGTGCTGCCGGTTCGGTCCCGGAACGGATCGAGACTCTCCGGAGCGCGCTGGCGGCGATCGGCGACCCGATGCCACTGACCGACTACGGTGCGGCGGGTCAGGTCGGCAGCGAAGGCGACGCACCGGTATCGCAACGAATGGTCCCCAGCGGACGTGATCTCGAACTCGCCAGGCGCCTGCTGGAGCCAGGTGCTGCAGCACCGTTCAGCGAAGAACTGTCCCGCCTCGAGCACGAACAACTCGCTGCCTCGCGCACATCACCTGGCAGCGCGGACAGCACTTATATCCAGGCGCTGTGGCAGCGTCACCGGAATATCGTTGAGGATCGGTCGATCTTCGATGCCATGCGGGATCGCACCGACTGGGCAGCGCTTCGCCCCTCACAGGTCGCCGCCATGGTGCTCGCCGAACGGCGTGGACGGCAGGTCGCGGCCGCCGAGCGTGACGCGCTGATCGATCTGTTGCGGGGCAAATGGTCTCACTGGGCCGATGGCTATCCGATACATGATGTACGCGTCAACGGCCTGATAGAGAAGGTTCACGACTTCTTGCGTCATCGAATGAACCTCACGGTCAACGTTGAACTCAAGAGCATCCAAGCCGTTCTCTCAGATAATCAAATAGCCCTGAAGAATGTATGGACCACGAAGCTCGATACAGGCTACCCCTACAAGAATATGCGCGGAAAAGTAGAAGAGCTGCTGGGATACTCTGCCACGGTAAAACGCAACACCAATGCGGGCGGAATATATGGTGACCCGCAGGCGAAAGCCTCGGGCAATGATTTCAGTCCAGATGGATCCGATCGATTGGAACTTCCAAAATATGCGGCACTGATGTCGCCGCTTCGGCCAGAGGGCATACTGGCCACCATGGGCGGCGCTAACGTGGTATTTCACCTAAAGGCCGAGGTTCGCGACAGGGCCACGTTCACGCCAAAGGACAGCTTCGCCCCGAAGCTGGAAGGTGCCGGCGGGGTGACCGGCCCCAACGACCTTTTTCCGCTACTCGTACACGGCAATGAAATGGAGATTCGGCTGGCGTTTGCCAAAGCGACCAACTTCGCCTATGACGAAGGCGTGCTCCGCGCGAAGGATTCCGGTGATTTGCCGAGATGTTTTTGGTACTTTGAGGCGCAGATCCATGGAGACCTTACCTGGAAGGACATAGACCGTGTCGTTCTGGTGTGGCGCGTAACTCCAGCAACGTTCAAGCGATTAGAGAAGTGCAGCTCGATCTTGCTAAATTCAAAGCCGAGAACGGCTACGATTTCGGTATAGAAACTTGGTCTCTCCTCCTCGGTCGGCACGTATCTCTAGAGACGGATATCAACGAGACGAGCATCGGTTCTTCACGCCGGCCGGGAACCCCTTTTCGCCCCGGCGCGCCCGGTCGGCCGCCGATGCGGGTAGAGGCGCCCGCAGGAGACTCGGCGGAGGGGCTGCCCGCACAGCGAGGCGCGCGGCCGTTGCCGGAGCCGCCGGCGCTGCCAGACGGGATGCTGCCTTCTGATGCCGAATATGGCGATGAGGACGTTCCCACCTCGATCGTGCTGCTGCCGACCGGACGAGCCGGTGAGGCTGCGGTGTCGGGGGGTGGCCGCTGGCCCCGGCTCAATCAGTCGATCCCTGGAGTGACCTCGCTGCCGTCGATCAGCCGCGACACCTGGACCACGCACCCGGACCCGGCCGGACGCGCAGCAGCCAAGGCCGACGTGGCCCGACTCATCACCCAGCGATTTCCGTCCCTATCCCGGCTCAACCCGACCGGCAACGAATTGAACTGCAACGGCGCGGTCCTCGCGGTCGACTACATGCTCGATGGCCACACCAAGATCAAGATTCCACCCGCCAGCACCCGCGACTTCTACGGCGCGTTCCGGCTCAAGGACAGATACCAAGGCCGCTGGGTCACGGTGGTCGACTACGACGGCATCATCGAGCAGGTCCGGCAACGGCCCGGCAACCGCGGCGCGGTCTACATCGCACGCCCCGACGGCTCCGGCCACCTGTTCAACGTCGTGAACACCGACGACGGCGTGGTCTTCCTCGACGGCCAAGCCGGCACCCTCGCCGAACTACCCGCCGACGCCCAGCAGATCGGCCTGCTGCTGTACCACCCCGACGACAAGAGCCCCACCCACCTGAATACTTCCGCCGCCGCTTCCACCGATGGGCCCCCGATCCCCCCGTCCACCGTCTTCCAACCGCGGCGACACCCATACCGGGGTTCACCGACGGCCTACGCCGGCGCTCTGAGAGATGACATCACCGCTCATCAAACGCCAGCCCCGCACATCGAGCACGACTCCGCCGGGATCGCCTGGACATCACCACACCGCAGCGCCTACACCTTCACCGGCGAACTCATACCCACCGGCCAGCGAGCGTGTGTCAGCGTCACCGTCCTGACCCGCCGGTGAGGTTCCTCCGTTCCGGCGAGACTCGCTCCGACCCGCCCGCCTCGACCGAAACAAGATCAACTGAATGTGGGTTTTGGGCTTACGCGGGCTGGGCCCGATCTACGACAGCGCGATCGACGCGCTCGGGGCGCCGGTCCGGCATGCCAGGTTCAGGAGACGCTTGTGACGTCCACCCGCAGCCACGCGGAGGCGAGGACCGGGCCGGTCTGGATGGTCCTGGCCCTGGCGTGCGGCTACCTGCTCACCTTCGCCGGTTTCATGCTGCTGGGTGGCCGTGCCGCCGACCTGTTCGGCCATTGCCGGATGCTGGTCGCCGGGCTGTTCCTGTTCTCCGCCCCGAGTCTGGTCGGCGGTCCGGCGACCGGACTTGAGGCGGTGGGTCTTCCTTATCAACGTACCGATCGGCGCGATGCTGATCGTCGTGGCCATGCTGTCCCCCGCCGGTACGCGGACCGGCCGGCGGGAGTCGTTCGACCTCGCCGGCGCGGTCACCGGGACGGCGGGGCTGGCCGCGCTGATCTACGGGGTCAGCGGAGCGCCGATCACGGCTGGACGTCCGTGCCGGTCGCGGCGGGCGTGCTTCTGCTCGTCGTCTTCATCGTGGTGGAGGCGCGCTTCGCCGCCCGGCCGCTGATGCCCCTGCGGCTGTTCGGGATCCGAGGGGTGGCCGTCGGCAACGGCATGCTGCTGCTGTTCGGCGGGGTCGCCATCGCGATGTGGTACTTCACGTCGCTGTTCCTGCAGAACGTCCTGGGTTATGGCGGGCTGCGCGCCGGGCTCGGGCAGACACCCGCGGCGGTGACCTTCATGGTGATCGCACGATGGGCCACCGCCCTGCTGCCGCGCACCGGTGTGCGTCCGCTGGTGGCGGCCGGCTGCGGCTGTCTCGTGGCCGGTTTCGGCTGGCTCTCCCGGGCTCACGCCGACAGCGGCCACGTCATCGGCGTGCTCGGGCCCACGCTGCTCATCGCGGTCGGCGTCGGGCTGACCTTCCCCACTCTCATGGCCGCGGCCACCGCCGACGCACCCGAGGGCGACGCGGGGATCATCGGTGGGTCGGTGGGCCTGGCGGTGCTCGCGACCGCCGCCGGCGCCGGAACGCGGGAGGCCGGCGGGAACTCCCCGGCCGCCCTCGCCGCCGGTTACGACCGGGTCTTCCTCCTCGCGGCCGGGCTCGGCCTGGTCATGGCGGCGGCCGGACTACTGCTGCCGCGGCGCCCGCGCGGCTGACCGCCGGTCGCGTTGATCGCACCTGACCTCAGGCGACGGCCTTGGCCAGGTACTCCGCCTGTGCGGCCAGCTCGCGCTCGGCGACCGTCAGCGGATGGGAGAGGAACCCGTGGGCGGCCTCGGCGACCACCTCCAGCGTGGTCTCGTTGCCCGCCGCGCGCCAGCGCGCCGCCATGAACAAGGTGTCATCCAGCAGCGGGTCGCGCGTGCCGACCACGAAACGGGCCGGCGGCAGGCCGCTCAGGTCGGCGTACAACGGGGAGATGTCCGGCGCCCGACGTGCCTCGGCGCCGGTACCCGGCAGGAACTGGTCGTAGAACCAGGCCATGATCGGCGTGGACAGGGCGAGGTTCGGCTCGCCCCACAGCCGCTGGCTGGGCGTCATCGACAGGTCGAAGGCCCCGAACGTCAGCTGGGCCGCGCGGAATCCCTCCCCGCCGAGACGCAGGAGGGTGACCGCGGACAGGTGCGCGCCGGCCGATTCGCCGCCGATCGTCAGCCGGTCGGTGCCGAACTCGCTCCGGGCGTTCGCGACCAGCCAGCGCGCCGCGTCCTCGCAGTCGTCCGGGGCGGCCGGGTAGGGGTGCTCGGGTGAGAGCCGGTAGTCGACGCTGACCACGGCGATCTCGGCGGCCTGTGCGAGGCCCCACAACAGGCCGTCCTGGTCGGAGGCCGAGCCGAACGTCCAGCCGCCGCCGTGGATGTGCAGGTGAACGCCGCGGACGACCGGGGGCGTGAACACCCGCAGCGTAATCTGCCCGGCGCGGCCGGGGATCGCGCGGTCCCGGCCTGCGTCCAGGCGCACCGGGGCCGGGAAGGCGCCCTCGCCGCGGGCCCGTGCCGCCCGCGACGCCACGGGGTCGTTCACCTCGTGGTGGGCCGGAAGAGCGGCGAGAGTCTCGGCCAGGGTCTGGTTGAACGCGCGTGTCTCATCGGCGACGTCCGCGCCGGTCGTGATCAGCATCGCTCCAGCGTGCCGCAGGCGGGCCCGGCCACGAAACCCCCCAGGTCGGCGAAAAACTCCTCGCGATGTCGCCGGACCGGTCACTACCATCGACCGGTGTTGTCTCCCGAGCTCCCGATCAAGACCGAGCGGCTGCTGCTGCGCCTCTACGCCGAAGGCGACCTCGACGATCTCGTCGACATCCAGTCCCGCCCCGACGTGACCCGCTACCTGTACTGGGGCCCGCGAGACCGCACCCAGTCGCGCGGATCGCTCGCCGAAAAGATCGCCGCCTCCGGGCTGGCCAAGGAGGGCGACAACCTGACACTCGCCGTCGAGCTGCCCGAGGCCGGCAAGGTGATCGGCGACGTCCAGCTCTTCTGGACCAGCGAGAAACACCGCCAGGGCGAGATCGGCTACATCTTCCACCCCGACTTCGGAGGGCGCGGCTACGCGACCGAGGCCGCCGAGGTGATCCTCCGCCTGGGCTTCGAGGAGCTGGGCCTGCACCGTCTCGTCGGCCGCCTCGACGGCCGCAACACCGCCTCCGCCCGCGTCCTCGAACGTCTCGGCATGCGCCGCGAGGCGCATCTGGTGCAGAACGAGATGGTCAAGGGCGAGTGGACCGACGAGGTCGTGTACGCGGTGCTCGAGGACGAGTGGCGCGCCCGCCGCGACGTCAGGACCGCTCGCTGACGCTCCGCTCGAAGTCCAGCAGGTGCCGCTTGCGGTCCAGCCCGCCGCCGTAACCGGTCAGGTCGCCGTTCGCGCCCACGACCCGATGGCAGGGCACGATGATGCCGATGGGGTTGTGGCCGTTGGCCAGGCCGACGGCGCGGGCGGCGGCAGGCCGGCCGAGCCGGTCGGCGAGCTGTCCGTACGACACGGTCCGCCCGTACGGGATCGCCCGCAGCGCCTCCCAGACCTGCCGCTGGAACGGCGTGCCGACCGGGGCGAGCGGCAGGTCGAAGCGGGTGCGCCTCCCGGCGAAGTACTCCTCCAGCTGCCGCGCCGCCTCGGCGAAGGGCGCGTCGTCGCGATCGCCGAAGGTCTCGGGCTCGGGCCGGTACCGCTGCCGCTCCATGTACAGGCCGGTGAGGGCGTCGCCGGTGGCGACGAGCGTGAGCGGGCCGAGGGGACTGTCCACGACGGTATGGGACATGAGTTGATCCTGATCAGGTCGGAGTCGAAGGGTCTCAGGCGGGAATCCGGTTGATGGCGTGGTCGCCGGTGGCCCACAGGTGCTGCACCGCGTACGCACGCCAGGGCCGCCACGCCGCGGAGTGGCGGATCAGCGCCGCCGGGGTGCCGGGCAGGCCGAGATGCCGCGCGGCGACGCGTACGCCCAGGTCGGTGGCGGTGAAGGCGTCCGGGTCGCCGAGCGCCCGCACCACGGCGCGGCCGAGGTCGAGCCGTTCCTTCATCCGCCGGACGCGTACCGCGACGTGCGGGCCCGGCAGGTCGAGGGCGGCCACCAGGTCGGCGCGTTCGAGCAGGCCGCCCTCCTCCAGCCACCACAGCGACAGCAGTTCGCGGTCGTCGGCGTCGAGCCACCGGGTCGCCTCGGCGATCTCCCTGCGCTGCCCGGACAGGCTGAGCCGCAGGATCGTCGCCTCGGCGAAGTCGGCGCCCGGATCGGCCACCTCGGGAACGTCGTCGAGCGGCGTCACGGGCGGCCGGGACCGGTGATGGTCGCGGATCTGCCGGATCGCCACCGCGACCAGCCAGGAGCGGAAGGAGTCCGGCTGCCGGAGGCCGGAGACGCCGCGCAACGCCCGCAGGAGCGTCTCCTGCACGACGTCGTCCACGTCCGCATGGCCGTTCAGCGCCCGGCCGACGATGTTGTAGAGGAGCGGCAGGCACCCCGAGGCCAGGTCCGCGAGCGCCCGTTCGTCACCGCGCTGGGCCGCGCGGACCGTACGGACGCCGGGAAGCGGGGGTGTCACGGTCTTGGACTCTTTCACAGTCGGGAGACGCGGCCGGTGGACACCGGATAACACTTTTCCGCCGGATCCTCCCGTGACTGGCCGCCGAGCACCTCAGTTGAGGTCGGCGCGCGCCTGAGCCTCGAACGCGTCCCTCCTCCCGGGCCCGGCGCCGCCCGGGTACGGCCGGGCGTACGCCTCGGCGAACGCCGCCAGCTGCCTCCTCAGGTCCCCCGCGACCAGGGCCGCCTCGCGCAGAACTCCGACGGCCGCGTCGACCCCGAAGACGGCGTCCTCTCCGATGCGATGGACCTCTCTGGGCGGAGAGGCGAGCGTCACCGGCACCGGCGCCCGTACGTGGAGGATGAAGCGATAGCTCCAGTCGTCCCCGTCGTCGACGAACTCCAGCGCCACCTCCGTGTCCGCCGCGGGGACCAGGATCCCGGCCTGGTCCTGGGCGCAGCGCACCAGGGAGGCGACGGCATCCTCCTGGCCCGGCTCGCGCGGTCGCCAGTCCATGCCGATCTGCGGCAACGACACGGACGCCGGACCGCCGGGGTCGCCATTCATGGCGGCGAGCTCATAGGCCGTAATCAGGCTTCTCACCCAGGCACGCGCCGCCCCCTCATTAAGGATGAAAGATGTCATTTATGTGTCCGTTCTCGCTATTTGGTGATGGCCACGAGGTTCCCCGCGCGCCGGCGCGTCCGACCATGAACAGGGCCGCGTACGACGGCTCGCCGTCGTTGTACCCGTCCGATTCCTACTGACCGGGACCGACCTGGTAAGTAACCGGCATTGGACTTACGCGACGGAGGGCCCGGCGAGCGGCAGCCCTGATCGGGGTATAGCGGCGACCTGGCGATATATCGGCCGGTTTCGGCCATCTCGGGAAGCGACTCCCATGGGCCCCCTAGCGGAGCCGGAGCGGGGTCCGCGACGGCGGAAGTCGCCGGTCCCGGCGGCGCCGGTTGGGCACGTTCGCCCACCGTGCGGCGCCTGTGTGCCCGCCCGCTCACTCTGCGTTCCCGGTGGCCCGGAGGACCGTTACGGCGCGGGCCGACCGTTCGCAAGAAATACGCCTCCGCGCCATTTCATCGCGGACGTCTCCCCATCATCATGGGTGACCGACATAAAACGGTCATCGGAGGATCTCTTGCGCGTCCATGTTCTGTCCGGGCTGACGCGGGCGACCGCGGGTACCGCCGTCTGCGGTCTCGCGCTCGCCGCGCTGGTCGCCGGCGGCGATGCACCGGCGTCCGCCACGCCGGCGACGTCGGTGGTGATCAACGAGGTGTACGGCGGCGGGGGGAACTCGGGCGCCACCTACACCAACGACTTCATCGAGCTCACGAACCGGAGCGACGCCGCGGTGAGCCTCGACGGCTGGTCGGTCCAGTACCACTCCGGCGGCGCGACCGGCGCGTGGCAGGTCACCCCGCTCAGCGGCTCGATCGCCCCGGGCGGCTTCTACCTGGTCGGCGAGGCGAAGGGCGCGGGCGGCACCCAGGCGTTGCCGGCGACGCAGGCGAGTGGTGGCATCGCGATGTCCGCCACCTCCGGCACGGTCGCGCTCGTCTCCGGCACCACGGCGCTGACCTGTGCGGATCCGGCGGCATGCCAGAGCGCCTCGGTCGACCTGGTCGGCTTCGGCACGGCGGCGCTGCGGGAGACGGCGCCGGCCGCGGGCGCCTCCAACACCACCTCCGTGCAGCGCTCCGACAAGGCCGACAGCGACGACAACTCCGCCGACTTCACCGCGGGCGACCCGACGCCCGGCGCCGCGAACGCCGGCGGAGGCGACGGCGGTGGAGGCGGCGGGGAGCCCGGCCCGCTCCGCATCCACGACATCCAGGGCGCGAGCTGGATCTCCCCGCACGACGACGAGCAGGTCACGAACGTGCCCGGCGTCGTGACCGCGATCCGTACGTCGGGCAGCAGCCGCGGCTACTGGATCCAGGACCCCACGCCGGACACGAACCCGGCCACCAGCGAGGGCCTGTTCGTCTACTCCACCTCGCCGGGCGTGGCGGTCGGCGACTCCGTCCTCGTCTCGGGCACGGTCAAGGACTACTACCCGCTCGCGAGCGGCGACACGGTGCAGAACACCTCGAACCTGTCGGTGACCGAGATCAGCGGCGCGTCCGCGAGCGTCCTGTCCCACGGCAACGCCCTGCCGGCCGCCGAGGTCATCACGCCCTCCACGGTGCCGGCGGCGTACGCCCCGGATCTCGGCGGGGCGAACATCGAGTCGACGCCGGTCACGCCGGGCCGCTCGGCGCTGGACTTCTGGGAGTCGCGCGAGGGCATGCGCGTCGAGGTCGACGACGCCCGCGTGGTCGGCCCCTCCAACTCCTACGGCGAGCAGTACGTCACGACCAAGCCGGCACAGGTGCCGACGTACCGCGGCGGCACCGAGCTCCGCGCCGAGAACGCCGTGCCGTCCGGCCGGGTCGAGGTCGTGCCCGTCGACGGCAGCGACCCGGGCGTCTCGGTCGGCGACGTCTTCCAGGGCGCGACCGCCGGGCCGGTCGACTACTCGCTGTACGGCGGTTACACGATCGCCGCGACGCAGGTGGGCACCGTCCGGCACAAGAACCTGCCGCCGGTCGTCGCCGCTCCGCAGAGCGGCGGGCAGCTCGCGGTCGCGACGTACAACGTGGAGAACCTCGCGCCCGGCGACCCGGCCGTCAAGTACACGCGACTGGCGCAGGGCGTCGTGACGAACCTGGCGAAGCCCGACATCGTCGCGGTCGAGGAGGTGCAGGACAACACCGGCGCCACCGACGACGGTGTCGTGGCGGCCGACCAGACGCTGACCAGGCTGACCGCGGCGATCGTCGCGGCGGGTGGGCCGAAGTACGACTGGCGTGAGATCGACCCGGTCAACGACCAGGACGGCGGGCAGCCCGGCGGCAACATCCGGGTGGTCTTCCTGTTCAACCCGGCACGGGTGTCGTTCGTGGACCGGGGCTCGTCCTCGGTGAACCGCTCGACCACCCCGACGGCGGTGGAGAAGATCAAGGGCAGGCCCGCGCTCAGCCTGTCGCCGGGCCGCGTGGACCCGGCCGACGCGGCGTGGAACGCCAGCCGCAAGCCGCTCGCGGGCGAGTTCCGGTTCCGGAACAGGCCGGTGTTCGTCATCGCCAACCACTTCGACTCCAAGCTGGGCGACCAGAACGCGGACGGCCGCTTCCAGTACCCCGCGCAGGCGTCCGCCGAGCAGCGCGCGGCCCAGGCCACGGCGGTCCACGACTTCGTCGGCGCGATCCAGAAGGTGGACCGGAAGGCGAACGTGGTGGTGCTCGGCGACCTGAACGACTACCAGTTCAGCCCGGCGCTGTCCGTCCTGCGGACCGGCTCGCCCACCGGCCGCGGCCGGCCGATCCTCACCGACCTGATCAGCACGCTCCCCCGCAAGGAGCAGTACACCTACGTGTTCGACGGCCTCTCCGAGGTGCTCGACCACATTCTGGTGAGCCCCGGCGTACGCGGGGTGCGGTACCAGGTGGTCCACATCAACGCCGAGTACACCGACCAGACGAGCGACCACGACCCGCAGGTCCTGCGCATGACCCCGTAGGGGCGAACGCGAGACCTCCCGGCGCGGTGTCCGCGCCGGGAGGTCTTTTTCGTTGCCGTCAGCCGCGCGGCAGGACCTCCGACAGCACGGACGGCAGGCCGTACCAGTCGCAGGACACGACGCTCGCGTGGTCGCCGGCCAGCTCGGCGACCCGGTCCTTGGCGTCCGCCACCGGCGGGTCGGTGTCGGACAGGGCGGGCGGCACGTTGTGGGCGTCGGTCATCGTCAGCAGGTAGTGGTTCGTGTCGTACCAGGAGGTGTCGACCCCGGCGACGTACGTCGCGGCGTCGCCGTCGAAGACCACGAACCACGGCCGGATGCTCGCGTCGGTGTACTGGGCGCGGGGGTCTCCGCCCATCGCGCCGAGCACGGCGGGGAAGGTCGTGGCGGTACGGACGTTCCCGGCCGCCTCGAGGTTCTTCAGGTACGTGGCGTACTCGACGTCGGTGTGCAGCGTGTCGGTCGGGTTGCCCAGCTCGACCGTGCCGGGGATGACGTACACGATGACCTTGCCGGCCAGCGCGGACCGGCTCGGCCAGGCGTTCGCCTTCGCCGCCTCGTCGAGGGTCGCGTGGGATCCGAGCAGGTCGGCCGGCCGGAAGAGGGTGTCCCCGAGATGGGAATTCACCTCGGCGTCGAATGCGCTCGGCCCCATCCCGTAATTGTTCTGGAAACCGGCCTTCAGCTCCACCTTCACGAAGACGGGCCCCTGGGCGGGGTGCGCGGCGAGCCAGTACTTGATGTCGTCCAGGCATGAGCCGAGGTCTTTGTTGGCACCGCCGGAATAGATGTCGGCGGGGCTCGACGCGTCAACGCAGTTGTTGTCGTTGCTGGTCGGCTTGTCGTGGCTGACCTTCCACTCACGGGTGAAGATGTCGTCCCACGCGTCCAGTTCGATCATGGAGGCGCCCGCGTCGAGCGCCTGTGCCAGGTAGGGGAAGTCCGCCTTGTTGTAGGCGTTGTGGATTCCGACGACGGTCGTCTGGGCCACGGACGCGGCGTCGGAGCGCGCCGGGGTCCCGGGCCAGACCGCCGCCGCCAGAACGGCGGCCGAAACGGCGGTAACGGCCCGGCGAGTGATTCGGTGGAACGACATCAAGCCTCCCGAGGGCAGCGGGGGAATCCAGGGAGTCGATTCGCGCACCGGGGACGTTAAACCGGAATGCGAGTGAGGGGAAGCACTTTTCGGTGAACGATTTGCGATCGGTTGTCGACAACAGTCACCGTTGATGTCATGGGAGGGTTCGCCGGGCGGCCGAGGGCCGTCGCCACGGCCCGGGCCCGGTGACGCGTTGACCTCCACCTCGGTTGAGGTTGCAGCATGCGAATGCCCGGTTCTTCGCGCCGAAGGGAGTGTCGTGATGAGGATTGGCGTCATCCTGCCCTCGGTCGCCGTGCAGAGCGCCCAGGACCTCGACCTTGCGGCCGCCGCGCGGCACGCGGAGGCGGTCGGCCTGGACAGCGTGTGGCACGGCGACCACCTCGCCACCGGCGCCGCGTCGCTGGACGCGCCGGTCGCGCTGGCCGTCGCGG
>NZ_JBHLZP010000161.1:0-16050 GCF_042429965.1 Actinoallomurus acaciae | reverse complement strand
GGCGGCCGTCGGCGCCTGCGTCGCAGCCGTCGCGCCGGTGGTGGTCGGCGCCGCCTCGGCGCGCGGGCCGACGGCGGCGGACAGCACCTGGGCGTTGGGCAGCCGGAACTCCCCGTTCGACGCCTCGATCCGCACGTACGTCAGGCCGATCTCCAGGACCGTGCCGTCGAACTCGCCGCCGAGCGGGCCGGACCACAGGCGCACGTCGTCGCCGACCACGAACGGCTTGGACAGCAGCAGGATGATCCCGGCGAACAGGTTCGCGAGCGTCTGCTGGGCCGCGATGCCGACGAGCACGCCGGTCAGGGCGCCGCCGAGCACGAGTTGCCCGACGGGCAGGCTGAGCAGTTGCAGGGTCAGCACGAGTGTGGCGAGCCCGCAGATGAGCACGATCAGCAACCGCACCATCGTCGCGTGCGCGTTGCCGACGCGCGGCAGCAGGATGTCGCGCGCCCGCCCGGAGAGTCCGAGCGTCGCGCCGAACCCGAACACGAAGAACGCCGCGGCGCACCCCGCCGCGATCAGCTCCAGGGGCAGGCTGCCGTGCGTGTCGTGGGACTGCTGACGGGCGAGGATCGATCCGATCATCGCGATCGCGGCCAGGAGCAGCGCGAAGATCGACCGCCACGGCCGCGCGCGCTTCCGTACCTTGGCCACCTGTTCCGCCAACTGGTCGACCATCTGCGTCTGGTTCACCCGCGAACTCCTCCGCGCGGTCGAGGCATCCGTCACTTCGGCCCCAACCGTATCGGCGGCGCTCCGAGCCTCTGCCGCGCGGTCCCGTGCTCGCGCGTGGTACGTGCGGGGCCATTGTCGTACGGATCCGTGCGGTTGTCTCCCGCCGTACGGGCCTTCGGCCGCCGAGTTGTCCACAACCCGGCCCTTCGGCCCGCGTACGGACCCGGCGCCTTCTAAAGTGGCCGCATGACCGCCCCGGCTCTCGATCTCCACGACAGTGACGCGTCGCAGGTGCTGCGACGCGTCTTCGGCTACGACGAGTTCCGCGAGGGGCAGCGCGAGATCATCGAGCACGTCGTGGCCGGGGGTGACGCCCTCGTGCTGATGCCGACGGGCGGCGGCAAGTCCCTGTGCTACCAGATCCCCGCCCTCGTGCGGCGCGGCACCGGCGTGGTCATCTCCCCGCTCATCGCGCTCATGCAGGACCAGGTCGACGCGCTGCGCGCCCTCGGCGTACGGGCCGACTTCCTCAACTCCTCCCTCGACTACGACCAGCAGCGCGTGGTGGAGGCGACGTTCCGCGCCGGAGAGCTCGACCTGCTCTACCTCGCGCCGGAGCGGCTGCGGCTGGAGTCGACGCAGAAGCTGCTCGACGGCGGCGACGTCGCGCTGTTCGCGATCGACGAGGCGCACTGCGTCTCCCAGTGGGGGCACGACTTCCGGCCCGACTACCTCGCGCTGTCCGCCCTGCACGAGCGCTGGCCCGACGTGCCGCGGATCGCGCTCACCGCCACCGCCACCCCGGCCACCCACGAGGAGATCGCCACCCGCCTGCGGCTCGAGGACGCCCGTCACTTCGTGGCGAGCTTCGACCGGCCCAACATCCAATACCGCATCGCCCCGAAGAACGAGCCGAAGCGCCAGCTCCTGGAGCTGCTGCGCACCGAGCACGCGGGCGACGCGGGCATCGTCTACTGCCTGTCGCGCAGCTCCGTGGAGAAGACCGCCGAGTTCCTGACGGCGAACGGCATCACGGCGCTCCCCTACCACGCGGGCCTCGACGCCGGCACGCGCGCGACCAACCAGGCACGGTTCCTGCGCGAGGACGGCGTCGTGATCGTGGCGACGATCGCGTTCGGCATGGGCATCGACAAGCCGGACGTGCGTTTCGTCGCCCACCTCGACCTGCCCAAGTCCGTCGAGGGCTACTACCAGGAGACCGGCCGCGCCGGTCGTGACGGGCTGGCGTCGACGGCCTGGCTGGCGTACGGCCTGCAGGACGTCGTCCAGCTCCGGAAGCTGATCGACACGTCCGAGGGGGACGACGCGCACCGCCGCCGGCAGAGCCGTCACCTGGACTCCATGCTCGCCCTGTGCGAGACGGTGGAGTGCCGGCGGGTGCAGCTGCTCGCCTACTTCGGCCAGGAGGGCAAGCCGTGCGGCAACTGCGACACGTGCCTGACGCCGCCCGAGTCCTGGGACGGCACGATCGCCGCCCAAAAGCTCCTGTCCACGGTGTACCGGCTCGACCGTGAGCGGCGGCAGCGGTTCGGGGCCGGCCACGTCATCGACATCCTCGTGGGCAAGAAGACGCCCAAGGTCATCCAGTTCGACCACGACGGCCTGACCGTGTTCGGCGTCGGCGCCGACCTGTCCGCGAACGAATGGCGCGGCGTCGTCCGGCAGCTGCTGGCCCGCGGCCTGCTCGCCGTCGAGCCGAACCACGGCACGCTGGCGCTCACCGAGGCGAGCGCCTCGGTACTTCGCCGCGAACGCGAGGTCCCGATGCGCCGCGAGCCCGAACGCGTCTCGAAGACGAAACTCGCCAAGGCCGCGAAGGCCACCACCGCCCCCGCCGAGCTGTCGGAGGAGGCGGCGGCCCTCTTCGAGAAACTCCGCACCTGGCGCGCTGCCAGCGCGAAAGAACAGGGCGTCCCGCCGTACGTCGTGTTCCACGACAAAACCCTCCGCGAGATCGCCACCGTCCGCCCGTCCTCACTGGAGGAGCTGAACACCGTCAACGGCGTCGGCGAGAGCAAGCTGGCAAAGTACGGCCAGCAGATCCTCGACACACTCGCCGAGCCATGATCCCCGGACGGGCTCCCGGCCACATGACCACCCACCCGATCCCCCGGCCGGAGGACGCACTACGGCCGCCCGACCCGGCACCCGGAGTCCAGGATCGGCAGTGGCCGACCGGCGGGTGGCGGACCGGCGGGTGGCGGACCGGCGGGTGGCGGACCGGCGGGTGGCGGACCGGCGGGTGGCGGACCGGCGGGTGAGGGACCGGCGCGTGACCGACCCACACGTGACCGACCCACACGTGACCGACCCACACGTGACCGACCGGCGGGTGGCCGACCGGGCCTCATCCGGGCGCTCCACGACACCGTCGTGAACGGCCAGTCCACGTTCGCGGGCATGAGGACCGGCGTTTCCTGATCCAAGGCCCCCGCTGTCCAGAGATACCCGACGCGATCGTCGTCGGCGCGGGACGGCCCCTCAACGGCGGTCAACCGGGCCGGTGGGGGCGGTCTTCACCCTCTCCCGGCTGCCCGGGCTCCACTGCGGTGACTTGCCGGTTCGCCGTTCTCCGTCCCCTCATCGACATGATCGCCGAGCGCCCCGGGCCGGTTTTGGGCACGACTCCAGACTTTGGGGGTTGTCGGCCTCTACAAGCCGTGATATCACGATAAACAAACCTTACAAAACCGGTTTATCCGCGCCTCTGGATGCCAGCGCACAGATCCAACATTTCCACTGGTCAGCTTCAGGTAAACCGGTTCGTGAGAACCCTAAACTCACAGGAGGATCGGAATGCGTCTCCCCCACCGAACGGTGTACGCGGCCGTCGTACTGCTCGCCGCCTTAGGGCCGGTCGCGGCCGGCGCCACCGGGACCGTGGCCACCGCCGGCGCGCGGCCCGTCGCCGACGCCATCGCTCCCGCCCACGGACGACCCATCGCTCCCGCCCACGGACGGTCCGCCGCCTCCGCCGCCCTGCGGCCGGGTGTCGTGCGTCCGGCCGCCACGGCCGCGAACGTCGTCGCCTACCTGAACACCATCTCCGGGGCGCACACGGTCTCCGGGCAGCACAACCGTGAGCCCAACGCGTCGCCCGCCCTGTGGACCGGCAAGGTTCACGACATCACCGGCGTCTACCCCGGGCTGTGGGGCGGCGACTTCCTGTACTCCCAAGATGACATCGCCCTCCGCTCCACCATGGTCGCCGAGGCTCGCAACGAACGGAACGCCGGCTCACTCGTCGCCTTGATGTGGCACATGTGTCCGCCCACCATGTCCGAGCCCTGCGGCTGGGAGAGCGGCGTCGAAAGCCACCTGACCGACAACCAGTGGAGCGAGCTCGTCACCAACGGCACCGCCCTGAACAACGCCTGGAAAGCCCGGCTCGACGCCATCGTCCCGTACCTGCAAGGCCTCAAGGACGCCGGCGTTCCCGTGCTGTGGCGCGTCCTGCACGAGATGAACGACGGCTGGGCATGGTGGGGCGGGCGCCCGGGTCCGGGCGGCAGCGCGAAGCTGTACCAGATCACCCACGACTACCTCGTGGGCACCAAGGGCCTGACCAACCTGATCTGGGTCTGGAACGTCAAGGATCTGAACCCCGGCACCATCGCGAGCTACTACCCCGGCGCGTCGTACGTCGACGTGGCCACGCTGGACAGCTGGAACAACGCGTTCCCGCCGAGCCAGTACTACCAGACGATGCAGTCGGTGGCGCCGGGCAAGCCGATCGCCCTCGCCGAGGTGGGCCGGCTTCCGACCCCGGCGCAGCTCGCCGCGCAGCCGAAGTGGACCTACTTCATGGTCTGGGCGGAGTACCTGACGAACGACAACAGCGACGACGCCATCAAGGCCACCTACTACGACTACCAGGTCCTGCACCGAGGCGACATCCACCTGTGAGGCGCCGCCGCGGCGGGATCCCGGGCCGGTACGAAGGTCAGGGGTTCAGGCCGAGCTCGCCCGCGCGAAGGCCGGCCTGGAAGCGGGAGTCCGAATCCAGGGCGCGCAAGAGCTCGGCCACCCGGCGGCGGTAGGTGCGCAGCGAGATGCCCATGCTCCGGGCGGCGACCTCGTCGGTCAGGCCCGCGCCGAGGGTTCGCAGGATCGCCCGGCCGTCCGGGCCGATCAGCGGCAGCTCCAGCCGGTCGGCCAGCGGCACGGCCGCCTCCCAGGTGGCGTCGAACAGCCCGTACACCGGGTCGATCAGCGCCGGTGACGTCGTCACGGTGAACTCCCGGTCGCCCGACGACCACGGACCGGCGAGGATCATCACCCGCCGGTCGATGATGATGGTCTCGTGCGGGAGGTCGGCCTCGCAGATGCGCACCTGGGCGCCCACGGCCACCAGCTGGAGCAGGTGTCCGCGCTGCTCGGCGATTGCCAGCGCGGCCGAGGTGTACAGCTTGCGCACGGTGAGGGCGTTCTTCCGTATGGTCGGCCGCATCCGGGCGGTCATGGCGGCCCGCGCGGACGGGTGCGACCAGGTGTCCATGTCCGTCGCGGCGCACAGGAACTCCTTGTTCACCCCGGTGAACAGGTGTCCGGCGCGCGTGGCGAGCTCGTCCTCGCCGCGGACGGTGATGACCTGGTCGTTCGGCATGGTCCCAGTCTGCTGGCGGCCGGGCGCGCGGGGCAATGGCAGTTTGCTGTCAGCGAATGGCCTGCCTCCGGATTCCGCAGCAGGCTGAGGCACATGACGACGAACATCACGGCCGCCGCGAGCGGCGAGTTCACCCTGGGCGGCGACCGGCCGGTACGCCGGATGGGCTTCGGCGCCATGCGCCTTCCCGTCGGCGTGTTCGGCGGCACGCCGCGCGACCCGGAGACCGGCATCGCGGTGCTGCGCCGCGCGGTCGAGCTGGGCGTGAACCACATCGACACGGCCGGTTTCTACGCATGGGGCGGCGTCGAGGCCAACGACCTGATCCGCCGGGCGCTGTCCCCGTACGCCGACGACCTCGTGATCGCCACCAAGGTCGGGCCGCTGCGCGGTCCCGACGGCCTGCCGTCCGGCCAGGCCGGGCCGGAGCGGCTCCGCGAGCTGGTCGAGGAGGACCTGCGTGCGCTGGGTCTAACCCGGTTCGACCTGGTCTATCTGCGGATCGGCGGCATGGCGCGGGACCCGGAGGAGTCGCTCGGCGAGCGGTTCGAAGCACTCGCCGGGCTGCGCGAGGAGGGCCTGATCCGGCATCTGGGCATCAGCAACGTGGGCGCGGGGCAGTTGGCGGAGGCGCGGTCGATCGCCCCGGTCACGGCGGTGCAGAACCACTTCCACGTGCACCACGCCGACGACCTCGAACTGCTCCGCCAGTGTGAGGTGCTGGGCGTCGCGTACGTGCCGTACTTCCCGCTGGGCGGCGGCGACCGGCCCCTGGAGGCCGAGCGCCTGGCGAAGGTCGCCGCGCGGCACGACGCCACCGCGGCCCAGGTCGCGCTGGCCTGGCTGCTGGCGCTGTCCCCGGTGATGCTCGCGATCCCCGGGACCGGTTCTCCCGGGCATCTGGAGGAGAACGTCGCCGCCTCCGGCCTCACCCTGACCGAGGAGGACCTGGCCGAACTCGCGGGACAGAACGGCTGAGCGGCGCGGTCACAGCGTCGGTCCCGGCACGATCGCGCGATCGTGCCGGGCAGGACCTGCTCCCTCGGCACGCCCCGGAGCACCAGGGCCCGCCGGTCGGGTCGACCCAACGCCACCGGCCCACTCGTGCGCGAGGCTCCCGGGCACGCCGGTCGAATTCCATCGGCGCGGCCCGGGTGGCCGCATGATCTCCTAGGCCGCGGCCTCGTTCGGCTCGGCGGTCTCGCGGGACAGGACGTCGCGCAGGGTCGCGGCGGTGCGCTCCGGCGCCAGGTCGGTGACGTACGCGCCCGCGGCGAGTTCGCTGCCGGCCAGGAACTTGCGCTTCGTCGCCGTCCGGTACGGCGGCGACAGCTCCAGGTGCAGATGCGTGAGGTCGCCGTGGCCGCCGGCCGCGGGCTCCTGGTGCACCGCCATGACGTACGGCATGGCGAAGCCGAACAGGCCGTCGTAGGCGACCAGTACCCGCTTGAGCACGTGCGCCAGGTCGTCGCGTTCCGGCGCGGTGAGGGAGGGCAGGGCCGGTGCGTGGCGGCGTGCGCTGATGTACACCTGGTACGGGAACCGCGCCCAGAACGGCACGTACGCCGCGAACGCCTCACCGCAGACGACGAGCCGGTCGCTCGCCTCCTCGCGGACCACCAGGTCGCACCACACGCACGACCCGTGTTCCGCCCGGTACCGCCGGGCGGCGGCGATCTCCTGCGCCGGGATCGGCGGGATGTCCGGGTAGCCGTAGATCTGGCCGTGCGGATGGTCGAGGGTGACGCCGATCTCCTCGCCCTTGTTCTCGAACGGGAAGACATAGCCGATCTCGGGGCGCCGGCCGAGCACGGTCGTCCGGTCGGCCCACACGTCCACGAGGGCGCGCAGCCGGGCGACCGGCAGCCCGGCCAGCGTGGCGTCGTGGTCGCCGGTGAACACCACGACCTCCGCCCGGCCCACGGCGGGCGCGACCGGCGTCAGCGCGTCACCGGCCACCGACGGCTCCGGCGGGTCGGCGGTGAACGACGGGAACCGGTTGTCGAAGGTGACCAGTTCGTACGAGGCGGCCGGGATCTCGGTCGGTGGCCCGCCGGGCGTGGTCGGGCACAGCGGGCACTGGTCGGCGGGCGGGAGGAACGTGCGGTTCTGCCGATGTGTGGCGAACGTGACCCACTCGCCACGGGTCGGGTCGTATCTCCGCTCCGTCATCAGGCCTCCTCCTTCGTCGCGTAATAGGTGATGGCGCGGCCGTCCGCGAGGTGGTCGTGCTCGGCCCGCAGCCCGTGGACGGGCTCGACGAGATGGCGCAGCAGGTCAGCGAGCACCGCCGTGGCCATCGGGTCGCCCTCCCGCGCGGCCGCGACCAGCGGGAACTGGCAGACGAGCAGCCGGCCCGGCCCGACGCGCGTCTCCCCGGCGACCGTGCCGGCGATCTCGTCCGGGAACGGTTTCCACATCCCGGCGATCAGGCGTTCGGGGAAGGGACCGTCGCCGAGCCGGGTCCACACCGCGTCCGGCACGATCGTCATCGGCTCGGTGGCCAGGACGGTGGCCGGCGGCAGTGCCGGCACGGCCAGTTCGCCGGTCGTGAAGAGGAACGGGGTCGACCCCCAGGCGGTGGCCACCTCGGTCAGCTCGGCGGGGATGGGCAGATGCCGCGCCCGGTCCGCGTCCTGGGCCAGCACGAGGACCGGCCGCCCGGCGGACAGCGACTCCGCGACCAGCGCGGCGGTGTCGGCGTCCAGCGCGCCCTCCGCGACGACGAGCGGTGCCGCCTCGTCCGTGACGATCTCCGCGCCGGTCAGGGCGCCGTCGTCACCGGCGAGCCGGACCGCCACCCGCGCGGGTTCGGCCGACACCACGTGCAGCGGATACCGGTTGACCACGGCGACGCCGTCCCCGGTCAGCCGTACCGTCAGCTCGTGCGTCCCGGTCACCTCCGGCGCCGGCACGCGGATCGTCGCCACCTCCGACGCGGTGTGGGCGGGCAGGTCCACCGGCCCGTACCGGACCGTACGGCCGCGCAGTCCGGCCTCGAGCGTCACCCCGGTCAGCGCCGGCCCGTCGTTGGCCACGGACACCGGCAGCTCCACCGCCTCACCCGCGGCCACCGTCCAGGAGGCCCGCGCGACGATCGGGAGCACGTCCTCGCAGGCCAGGGCGAGCTCGGCGAGGGCGGCGGGCTTGGCCTCCCGCTCCAGGCTCCACAGGCCGTTGAACTCGTGCGGCACGTCGGTCAGCTCGGTGACGCACCAGCCCGCGACGCCGTCCTGGCGGCGGAACAACTCGATCTGCAGCCGGTCGGCGAGCCCCTGGTACCGCTGGGTGCCCTCGACGAACGCCGCGACCGTACGCGGCCAGGGCGTCCGCTCGATCGCCGCCCCGAGCGCGTCGCCGTACCACCAGAACGGAGCGTTCTCGCGCGGCTCCAGCGACGGCAGCCCCCAGTCGCCGAACTCGCTCACCAGGAACGGGCGCGGCGAGGCCGCCCACGGTGAGGTCCTGGCCGCCAGCTCGGTCAGGTACGCCGTCGACAGCCGCCCGTACCAGTGCGCGGTCAGGATCGGGCTGGCGAACACCCGGTCGGGGTCGGGGTCGACCCAGTCGTTCTCGATCACCGGCCGCGTGGGGTCGGCCTCCGCGACCGCCGCGTACATGCGCCGCGCGAACCCCTCGTACCCCTCGCTCGCCCGCGTGGGCCCGTGTTCGAGGCCGAGCTCGTTCATCGCCGACCAGAGCACGACGCTCGGGTGGTTCCGGTCGCGGCGGACCTGCTCGGTGGCCGCCGCGGCGCAGCGGTCGGCGACCACGCCCTCCGCGCCGAGCTCGGCGTGGGCGATCGGCTCGGCGACCGGGATGTCGCAGTGCACCAGCATGCCCAGTTCGTCGCACACGTCGAGGTAGACCGGGTCGAACGCCTTGATGTGCAGCCGCAGCGTGTTCAGCCCCAGCCGCCTGGCCGCGGCGACCTCGGCCACGATCGCGTCGCGGCCGGGCTCGGCGTACAGGGTGCCGGCGTAGAAGCCCTGGACCAGCGCGCTGCGCATCCGGTACGGCTCGCCGTTCAGCAGGAGCCGGTCGCCCGCCACCGCGATCGTCCGCAGTCCGAACCGCGTCGTGCGCGTGTCGCTGACCTCCTCGCCGGCGGCGACCGTGACCTCCGCCTCGTGCAACACCGGCGACTCGGGCGACCAGCGCGCCGCGCCCGACGCGCCGAAGGCGAGAACCGCGCGGCCGTGCCCGCCCGGCGACAGCGGGACCTCGGCCTCCCGCACGTCGCCGGGCACGCCGGCGCGTACGCGTGCGGTCACGGTGTCCGGCGAACGGTTGGACAGCTCGACGGTGACGGTCAGATCCGCCGGGTCGCCGTTCACGAACACGTCGTCGATGGCGACCGGCCCGTGCCGGCGCAGGGTGACCGGCTGCCAGATGCCGCCGTAGGTCAGGTAGAGGCTGGGTGGGCTCGGGAAGGCGTGGTTGGCCCAGCCCTGCTTGCCGTGCGCGGTACGCGTGTGCTCCGGGTCGTCCAGGGCGTGGTCGGTGACGCGGACGGCGAGAACGTTCTCCCCGGCGACCAGTGCGCCGCCGGGGTCGATCTCGAACGGCGTGAACGCGCCGAGGTGGCCGCCCAGGGCGACGCCGTTGAGGTACACCTCGGCGACGTCCATGACCGCGCCGAACCGCAGGGTCCACCGCCCGTTCGGGTCCGGGCAGTCGAACGCGCGCCGGTACCACACCACCCCGTCGAGGGCCGGATCGACCTCCGCCTCCCAGAGCCCGGGCACGGTGACGGGCTTGGACGGAGCGTCGGCCAGCCCGGCGATCCCCGGGTCGCCGACGATGAGGTCCCAGGTGCCGTCCAGGGTGAGATGCATCGTTTTCCTTCGGAAGGTGGGCTCAGACGGTGAGCCGGATGACGTTCCAGGACACCGGCGGCAGCTCGACGAGCAGCGGCTCCCCGGCCCGCACCGGGACCTCGCCGCGCCGGGGCGTCACCCGGGCGGGCTCGGCCTCGGTGTTGGCCGCGCCCGTGTCCGGGTCGGCGAGAACGATCCGCTCGGCGCCGCACACGCCGGGCAGGGCGCGCAGGTCGAGGGTGAGGCCGACGGACTCCTCCACGTCGCGGTTGACGGCGAAGACCGTGACGCCGTCGTCGTCGCGGGTCGCCACCGCGTCCACCAGCGGCACGTCGCCGTACTTGGCGGTCTCGACCCGCGGCGCGTCCAGCACGACGCGCAGCGCGTCGCCCTTCGCGTACGCCGCGGCGTGCGCGAACGGGTGGAAGATGGTCTGCCGCCAGGCGGGACCGCCCGGCTCGGTGCGGATCGGCGCGAGGAGGTTCGCGAGCTGCGCCTGGCAGGCGACGCCGACCCGGTCGGCGTGCCTGAGCAGCGAGATCAGCAGGTTCCCGACCACGACGGCGTCGGCGACGTCGAACCGGTCCTCGCTCATGCGCGGCGCCTGCTCCCAGGTGCCGCCCTCGAAGGAGTCGGTGTACCAGACGTTCCACTCGTCGAAGGAGAGCTGGATCCGCTTGGATCTGTGCAGCTTGGCCCGTACGTGGTCGGCGGTGGCGATGACGCCCTCGATGAAGGCGTCCATGTCCACCGCCGAGGCGAGGAAGCTGGGCAGGTCGCCGTCCTGGCCGTAGTAGGCGTGCAGGGAGACGTAGTCGGCCTCGTCGTAGCAGTGCTCCAGGACGGTCGCCTCCCAGCTCCCGAAGGTCGGCATGTGCCCGTTCGAGCTGCCGCAGGCGACCAGTTCGACCGACGGGTCGACGAGCTTCATCGCCTTGCCGGTCTCCTGGGCGAGCCGGCCGTACTCCGTCGCGGTCTTGTGCCCGATCTGCCACGGCCCGTCCATCTCGTTGCCGAGACACCACAGGCCGATGCCGTACGGCTCGGCCCGGCCGTTCTTCGCCCGGCGGTCCGACAGGGCGGTGCCGCCGGGATGGTTGCAGTACTCCAGCAGGTCGACGGCCTCCTGGACGCCACGGGTGCCGAGGTTGACCGCCATCATCGGCTCGACGCCGGCGCGGCCGGCCCACGTCATGAACTCGTGCAGCCCGAACGCGTTGGTCTCCAGCGACTGCCACGCGAGGTCCAGGCGGGCCGGGCGCTCCTCGACCGGCCCGACGCCGTCCTCCCAGCGATAGCCGGAGACGAAGTTGCCGCCCGGGTAGCGGACGACGGTGACGCCCATCTCCCGGGTGAGCGCCAGGACGTCCTCACGCATGCCGTCGGCGTCGGCGGCCGGATGGCCGGGCTCGTAGATGCCGGTGTACACACAGCGCCCCATGTGCTCGACGAACGAGCCGAACAGGCGGGGCCGTACCGCCCCGACGCGGAACGCGGGGTCGAGGATCAGAGTCGCGGTCTTCATTTCAGTCCCGTCGTGGCGATGCCTTGGATGAACCTGCGCTGCACGAAGAGGAACGCGATCACGATCGGCACGGTGGTGAGCGTCGCTCCGGCCATCACCACGCCGTACTGCGACACGTGCTGCCCCATGAACAGGGCCAGCCCGGCGGGCAGGGTCTCCATCTTCGTGCTCGTGGTGAAGATCAGCGGCCACAGCAGGTCGTTCCAGTTGAACATGAAGTCGAACAGGGCGATCGTCAGCAGGGCCGGTTTGGACAGGGGAAGGATGATCCGGGCGTAGATCCGCCAGTCGCCGGCCCCGTCGATACGGGCCGCCTCATCGAGTGAGCGCGGGATGCCGAGGAAGAACTGGCGCAGGAAGAAGATCCCGAAGGCGTTCGTGGCACGAGGGATGATCAAGCCCGGGAAGGTGTTCATCAGGCCGAGCTTGGCCACGAGCTGGTAGATCGGGATCAGCGTCACCTGGTACGGGATCATCAGGAAGAGGATGACCGCGACGAACAGCACCCGCTTGCCGGGAAAGTCCAGCCGGGCCAGCGCGAACGCGGTCATCGAGTTGAACACCAGCGAGCACACGGTCACGCCGCCCGCGAAGATCACCGAGTTGAGGAACTGGCGCGCGAGCGGGATCTGCCGGGTCACCTCGCGGTAGTTGTCCGCGGTCAGGTGCTCGGGCAGCAGTTGCGCGGGGTGGCCGGTGATGTCCGCCTCCGGCTTGACCGAGGCGAAGACCATCCACGCGACCGGCAGCAGGATCACCGCGGCGGTCAGGACGAGACCGGCGTAGAGCGCCACACGACGGGCCATCAGTACTTCACCTGCCGGCGCGAGAAGTAGAAGTTCTGCACGAGACTGATCACAAAGACCAGGAGCACGAGCACCCACGCGACCGCCGAGGCGTAGCCGAACTCGAAGTCCTTGAAGCCCGTCCGGTAGACGAGGTACACGAGGGTCTCGGTCTTGAAGAACGGCCCGCCGTGCGTCATCACGAAGATCTGGTCGAACGCCTGGAGCGAGGCGATCGCCGCGATGACGAACACGAACAGCGTGGTGTTGGACAGCAGCGGCCAGGTGATGTGGCGGAACCGCGCCCACGCGCCGGCGCCGTCGATCGCCGCCGCCTCGTAGAAGTCATTCGGGATCGTGTTCAGCCCGGCGAGGTACATCACCATGTAGAAGCCGGCGTTCTTCCAGACCCCGACGAACATCACGTACGCCATGGCCCAGTGCGGGTCGTTGACACCGTTGCCGAGTGACAGGCCGGCGTGGGCGAGCCAGCGGGGCAGCACCCCGATGTTGGGGTCGAGCACGAAGTCCCACGCGATGCCCATGACGCCGAAGGACAGCACGGCCGGCAGAAAGATCGCCGCGCGGAAGAACGACCGGCCGCGCAGGCGGCGGTGCAGCATCAGCGCGAACACCAGCGCCAGCCCGACGGCGAGCGGGGTGACCACCGCCGCGTACACCAGTGTGTTGACCAGGTCGCCGCGGAACGTGGCGTCCGCGAGCAGCTTCCGGTAGTTGCTCAGCCCGACGAACGTGGGCGGGGCGAACTGGGAGGCGTCGTAGAAGGAGGTGCGCAGCGACCAGATCATCGGCCAGGCGAGGAAGACGCCGAGGATGATGACGGACGGCGCGATGAAACCGTACGCGCTGAGGCTGCGCCGGGCGCGCAGCGTGAGGCCGCCGCGCGCCCGGTCACCGGATCGCCGCATGAACCGGTCAGCTCCCCGACAGCAGCGTCCGGAGCTGCCCCGCGCTCTGTTTCAGCACGGTCGCCGGGTCGCCCTGGCCGTTCAGGATCTTCTCGAATGACGGGTCGATGACCTCGCTCTGCATCTGCGCGAACTTCGTCTGGCCCGGCAGGAAGGGCACGGCCTTCGGCGAGTACCTGGCGAACACCGCGACATTGGGGTTCTTCAGGTCCGACGCGCCGATGTCGGTACGGGTGGGCGGGAAGCCCGTCGTGTTGGCGAAGTAGATCTGGGACTCGCGGGAGTTCCAGTAGGCGAAGAACTCCTCGGCCGCCTTCTTCTTCGCGCCGGTCGCGCGGCTGCCGAGCGAGAACTGCACGCTGTCGCTGAGCGTCGTCTGCGCGGCCGGTCCGGCGGGCACCATCGCGAGGCCGTAATCGATCTTCGACTGATCCAGCGAGGAGGTCAGCCAGGGACCGTTGATCTCCATCGCCGCGGTGCCGGACTGCATGAGCTTGTCGGCGTCCGCGCCGGACGTGCCCACCGGCATGACGTGGTTCGTGCGGACCAGGTTCGTCCACGTGGTCATGGCCTGGATCGACTGGGGGCCGTCCAGGGTGACGGTCCTGCCGTCATCGGCGATGACGCCGCCGCCCTGGCCGGCGAGCAGGATCGGGATGCCCTCGACCGTCTCGTGCGTGCCCATCGTGATGCCGTACTGCGCCGGCTTGCCGCCCGGTCCCTTGCCCTTGGTGAGCTTCTTCAGGTCGGTGATCCACTCGTCCCAGTCGGCCGGCGGCCCGGAGATGCCGGCCTGCTTGAACAGCTTCTTGTTGTAGTAGAGGAGGAGCGGGGTGAAGTTGGCCGGCAGGCCGTACTGCTTGCCGGCGTACTGGCCCGCCTGGAGCGCGCCCGGCACGATCTTGGACTTGTCGAGGCCGGCGGAGAAGGCGTCGTCGAGCGGCTGGAAGACGCGCTTGGCGGCGTACTGCGCCACCTGGTTGGCGCTCATCGCGGTGACGTCGGGACCCTTGCCGGCGCCGTAGGCGGGCAGCAGCTTCTGGTAGAAGACGTCCCACGGCATGATCTGCATGTTCACGTGGGTCTTCGGATGCGACCTGTTGAACTCGTCGACCAGATGCTCGACGCCGGGCCGGTCGCCTCCGGTGAAACCGTTCCAGAACGACAACGTGACAGTGCCACCGTTCTTGTCGTCCGACGAGCCGGACCCACCGCACGCGGCGGCGGCGCCTAGCGTCGCCAGCGCGGCGAACACGGTGAGCTTCCTGCGTAGGTCCACGGCGTCTCCTCCCTCATCGGCACCGATGAGCCGGCCCGTTTCCTCGTCACCGGGCCGGAGTTATCGGGACCATACTCGCGAAGGTAAACGATGTACACCCCTCACCTCGAAGTAGTTCACCCTGCCCATCATGGAACTTCCATCGATGTAGTAATCGATATACTCTCGTCCGGCGACAAGAGGGGGTCACGGATGACCAGCACGTCCGCGCAGCGAGGACGCCGCTCGGCGAGCATGAAGGACGTGGCCGCTCGCGCCGGAGTGTCGGTCAAGACCGTCTCGAACGTCATCAACGGCGCGCACGTCGCCGCCGCGACCCGCGAACGCGTCCAGCGCGCCATCGCCGACCTCGGCTACCGGCCCAACATCAGCGCCCGCAACCTGCGCCGCGGCCGTACGGGCATCCTGGCCCTCGCCGTCTCCGAGGTCGACGTCCCCTACTTCGCCGAACTGGCCCGGCTCATCGTCGACACCGCCGAGGCGCACGACTACACGATCCTGATCGACCAGACCGGCGGCGACCCGAAACGCGAGCAGTACGTCATCGACGGCATGGGGGCCCGGCTGGTCGACGGCATCGTGTTCAGCCCGGTCGCCATGGACCACCTCGACATCGCCCGCCGCGTGGACACGACACCGCTGGTGCTGCTCGGCGAACGGGTCTCGGCCGGCACCGCCGACCACGTCGCGATCGACAATGTCGCCGCCGCCCGCACCGCCACCGCGCACCTGGCGGGCCAGGGCCGTCGCCGCATCGCCGCGATCGGCACGCAGCCGTCGTACGAGCAGGGCACGTCGGCCATGCGCGAGAGCGGCTACCGCGCGGCGCTGAAGGACGCCGGGCTGCCGGTGGAGGAGTCGCTGATCGTGTCCGCCCGGCAGTACCACCGCCGCGACGGCGCGGAGGCGGCGGCGTACCTGACCGAGTTGGAGAACCCGCCGGACGCGTTGTTCTGCTTCAACGACACGCTGGCCCTGGGCGCGATGCGGACGCTGTACGACCGCGGCTACCGCATCCCCGAGGACGTCGCGGTGGTGGGCTTCGACGACATCGATGACGGCCGGTACAACGTGCCGAGCCTGACCACCATCAGCCCGGACAAGGCCGGCATCGCCCGCTCGGCCATGCGCCTGCTGCTGGAGCGCATCGCCGCCGTCGACTCCCCGCCCCGCGAGGTGACGGTGAGCCACGAACTCCGCGTCCGCGAGAGCTCGGGCGCGGGCCCCCGGCGGGGCCGCTAGCCTCGGCGGCGTACGACGAGGACGGACGAGTCGACCTTCGGCGGAGGGCGGAAGGCGCGGCGCGGCAGCGCACGACCGGCACGGACGTCCCAGCGCCCCGGCCGCGAACGGCCCTCGGTGTAGCGCCGGACCACCGCCCGCTGGAGGACCAGGTCGGCGGCGATC
>NZ_JBHLZP010000160.1:0-29894 GCF_042429965.1 Actinoallomurus acaciae | reverse complement strand
GCCGCCTCGCCGCCGATCTCGCGCAGGTCGCCGGGGGCGAGTGTCCTCATCTCCCCGGCGGGGTCCAGCAGCCGGGTGCGCAGCTCTTCGCGGCGCCGGCCGGCCCGGTCGGCGGTGGTGGTGAGCTCGGCGCGCAACGGGGCCAGATCGCCGAGCACGGCCCGCTCGAACAGCGGCGCGAGCCTCAGATGGTCACCCTCCAGCCGGTCGATGAGCCGGCGGAAGCGCAACTGCCCGCGTGACTTGCGCCAGCACATCCGGACCCGCTTGAGGCTCTCGGCCACCTCGCGGCTGTTGAGCGGCTCGACCAGGGCATAACGGACACGCAGGTCGTCGGGCGGCTGGTTGCCGGCCGCCCGGGCGGGCTCCAGCACCTCGCGGACATAGCGCTGCTCGTCGAAGACCATGTGAGCCGGAGTGCCTCAGTCTCTCAGTCCACGCGTACGTGGGCCAGGTCCGTACGGGACTCCTGCACGTCGTCCTCGGACATCCCGCCGACGCGCACGTCGAGCTTGAGCTCCTCGGCCGTCTCCTTCTCGACCGCGGTGACGTGCAGCAGTCCGGAGGTGTCGAGGGCGAACGTCACCTCGATCGGATAGCCCGCCGGTTTACCCGGGGGGATCTTCAACTCGCCGTCCGCGATCGGGTTGTTGTGCGCGACCTCGGTCGACTCGGCGCTGCCCGCCTGCTCGACCACGATGATCTTGACGATCGTCTGGTCCTCCTCGACGGTGCCGAACTCGCGGGACTTGCCGCGGGGTAGCGCGTCGTTGACGTGGACGAGGTGGACGACGTGCTCCTGCTCGGTCACCGGGTCCAGCGCGATCACTCCGAAGGCGCGCGAGGCGACCGTCGTGATCTGCCGGGACGCCATGCGCTCCTGCTCGGCCTCGGACAGGCCGGCCCGCGAGGCCAGGTCGAGGGCCTTCTCGGTCTCGCCCTTGGCCAGCAGCTGGCGGTAGGTCTCCTCGAAGGCGTACAGCGCCGCGCCCTTGGCCACCGCGAGGTCGGGGTCCTGCAGCTTCGGCTTGAGCGACAGCTCGTTGGCCAGGCGCTGCGGCACCGCGGGCATCTTGGTCGAGCCGCCGACGAGCACCAGGTCGTCGTAGTCCTTGACGCCCTTCTCGGCCGCGGTCGCCAGCGTGCGCCCGGTGATCTCGATGGTGCGGTCGAGCAGGTCCTTGGTGATCTCCTCGAACTTGTCGCGGGTCAGCTCGACCGTGGCGACCCGGCCCTCGTGCATGACGCGGACGACGTGCCGGGTGCGCAGCGACAGGGCCTTCTTCGCCTCCTCGGCGTCGTGCCGGAGCTGCTGCTCGGTGTGCGGGTCCTCCAGCGGGTCGCTCACGTCGGGGTGCTCTTCGGCGAAGCGCTCGGCGAGGTGTTCGACCAGGCGGGCGTCCCAGTCGGCGCCGCCCAGCTCGTGGTCGCCGTCGGTGCACACGACCCCGATGTCGCCGTCACGCAGTGTGATGACCGTGGTGTCGAAGGTGCCACCGCCGAGGTCGTAGACCAGGATCGTGCGGTCCTGGTCGGGGTTGAGCACGCCGTAGGTGATCGCGGCCGCGACCGGCTCGGAGATGATGTCGATGACGTTGAGCCCGGCGATGTGGCCGGCCTTGCGGGTCGCGTCGCGCTCGGCCGCGCCGAAGTAGGCGGGCACGGTGATGACGACGTCGCCGGCGTCCTCGCCGGTGGTGGCCGTCGCGTCGGCGACCAGCTTGCGCAGCACGAACGCGGAGATCTCCTCGGGGGAGTAGTCGCGGCCGTGCAGCTCGCGCGTGACCTCGTGGCCCATGTCCCGCTTGATCAGGCTCACCACCAGGTCGGGGGAGAGCACGGCGGTGTCCTTCGCCGGGGCGCCGACCACGACGTTGTCGGCGGACTCGAAGTAGACGACCGACGGCGTCGTGTCGGTGCCCTCCATGTTGCGCAGAACGGTGGGACGGCCGACGTCGCCGATGCGTGCGATGCAGGAATGGGTCGTGCCCAGATCGATTCCGTAGACAGCCATGTCAATCCCCTCCGACCGGGTCGGCCGCCATTCGGGCGACGATCACCTCGGCCCGTCGTACGACCTTTTCGCCGCGGACGAAGCCGGTGCGCTGGACCGACACGACGGTGCCGTCCAGGTCGGCGTCGTCCACATCGCGCGTTGCGGCAGGGCGGTGCCGTGCCGGATCGAACGGGTCGCCCTCGTGCACGGGCATGCGCTCGACCCCCGTCCGCGCGATGGTCTCGGCCAGCTCGTCGGCGATCGCCGCCAGGAGCTTGGGTGTGTGTGCTGGGTCCGCGCTCTCCCGCTCCGACTCGCGCCGGACCAGGTCATAGAGGCGGTAGAGCGATGTGCGCACCGGCTCGAAGGCGGCCTGCAGCTCGTTGTGCCGCAGCCGCCCGTTCTCCTCGTGCAGCCGGTCGATGACGTGCTCACGGTGTGCGGCCCGGTCGTGCGCGCGGCCCGCCGTCCTCGCCAGGTCGGCCAGCACACTGTGTATCTGCGTGAGAGATGCCGCGATCGCCCCGTCGGCGGAGGCCGGCGGGGGCGTGGTCCCGTCTTTGGGGGAAGAGGGGTCTTCGGGCATTGGATCTCGCACCATAACTCTGAGTGAGCGAACTCGCCAGTCCCATTGTGTCCATGCCCGGATGCGGACACCAGCCTTATCGGCACTTCACTTGGCTCTGGCGAACACCCTTGTCGGCGAGCCTTGACCCCGCGCTGACTTCCAAATCACGCCTGAATGTGACAGAAGGGCATCGATCGGGCACGCCGTCTCTGCGATGGGCCGGTGCGATGAACGGCCGCGCCCCCAGTTGAAAATCGATGTACGGCCATCTCGCTGTTCGCGGACCCCGGCCGTTCTCATCCCCGTCGTCCCGGGCGCCGCGCGGCGGCCGCGGCGCACCGCGCCGCCGACCCCGCCCAGCAACCGTCAAAGGGTGTTTCACAGGCCGCGGAGGGCGGGCCTGTGAAACACCCCCTAGCGGAGGGCGGCGCCGGGCTGCCGCTGGCGCTCGGCCATGACCTCCAGCACGTGCTCCACCAAGGTGATCAGCACCTGCTTGCCGGACTCCCGCTTGCGCACGTCGCACAGGATGACCGGGATCTTCGGGTCCAGGTCCAGTGCCGCCCGGATCTCCTCGGTGTCGTACCGGACGGCGCCGTCGAAGCAGTTGACCCCGATGATGAACGGGAGCCGGCGGCGCTCGAAGTAGTCGATCGAGGGGAAACAGTCGGCGAGACGCCGGGTGTCGGCCAGCACGACCGCGCCGAGCGCCCCCAGCGCGAGCTCGTCCCACATGAACCAGAACCGGTCCTGACCGGGCGTGCCGAACAGGTACAGGACCAGGCCGTCGCGGATCGTGATGCGGCCGAAGTCCATCGCCACGGTCGTCGTGGTCTTCCGCTCGACGCCGGAGACGTCGTCGACGCCGACGCTGCGGTCGGTCAGCTGTTCTTCGGTCCGCAGCGGCCGGATCTCGCTGACCGCGCCGACCATGCTGGTCTTGCCCACACCGAATCCGCCCGCCACCAGGATCTTCACGGCGAGCGGCATGGCAGCGCCCCGCGAGGGGTCAGAGCGCTTGGAGTCCATTCAGCACTTCCTTCAAAAGCCGTTCATTGGGGAGACGATTGTCCGGCTCGGGCCGTCTGACGGCGATCAGCCCGTGGTCCAGTAGGTCACCGAGCAGCACCCGGACAACGCCGAGGGGAAGTTTCATCCTCGCCGATATCTCGGCCACGGAAAGCGGCCGGACGCACATCTCGAGGATCGCGATGTGCTCCGGCCCGGCTCCGGCGGGTGCGAATTGCGAGGTGGCGGCCGTCGCGATGATGGCGATCAGCTCGAAGCCCTCTCGGGACGAGCGTGTACGGCCCCTCGTCAGTGCGTACGGCCGGACGACCGGCCCGGCCTCGTCGTCGAGCCATTCGCTCATTCAACCGCCCCGCCCGCAGGCCGCGCGCGGGGGAACCGGGTCCGTCGCGTCCCGGGGCCCGCGTCTGCCTCTCGGATCGATGGCCCGGCGTCGCCGCGCCGGCACCGCCGTCTTTGTGTGATCGCTCATCCGACGTCACGATTCCACGGCCGAGCGGGGGAGCGTGGACATGTGCTGGCCCACCCGCTTGACGAGCATCGCCATCTCGTACGCGATCATGCCGACGTCCGCGTCGGAGCCGGCGAGCACGGCGAGGCACGCCCCGGACCCGGCGGCGGTGACGAACAGGAAGGCGTGGTCCATCTCAACGATGGTCTGGCGCACGGCGCCGCCACCGAACTGCCGTCCGGCGCTGCGCGCCAGACTCTGGAAGCTGGCCGCGACCGCCGACAGATGCTCGGCGTTCTCACGCGTCAGGCCCGTCGACGCTCCGACGAGCAGACCGTCGCTGGACAGCACGACCGCCTGGTGCACCTGGGCGACCTGGTTGACGAGATTGTCCAGCAGCCAGTTGAGTTCCCCCGCAGAACCCGCTGACATCAGATGTCCTCCTCTTCGTGGCCGGTGGCGGTGTCTTCGGCGTCCGAGCGACCGCGCAGCCAGCCCTTCTGGATGGAGCTCAGCATCGTGCGGAGCTCCTCGGGCGAACGTTCTTCGCTCGAGGCCTCACCGATCGGTTCGGCCTCTTCCCGCAGCTGCGGCGCCAGGCTCGCCTGGCGCACGCGCCGCGGCAGCGAGGGCTTGCCGGAGCCGCTCTGCGGGTCCGCCGAGGGGGCGGACGCGTACGGCTCCTCCGGAGCCGGACCGGGCGTCTCGGCGGACGGCTCGTCCGCGGGCTCGAACAGCGAACGGCGCTGCCCGGCCGCCGGGTCCGGCATGGCCGGCTCGGCGTGGCGCCGCGGCAGCGACGGCCGTCCGCCGTCGTCCTCGGTCGTCGACGGGACGTTCCAGCGGCCGGTGTCGGAGCCGGAGCCATATCCGCTGTCCGACCCATATCCGCTGTCCGACCCGTAACCGCTGTCCGATCCGTACCCGCCGCCGAAGGACGGCGAGCCCGGGTGGCCGGAGTCGAAGGCGTTCGTCTCGTACGGCGCCGGGTCGTGTCCGGTCCCGCGCCGGTCCGTCTCGTAGGGGTCCGTCGGCCCGGTGCCGAAGGAGTTCGTGGCCGTGCCGAACGCGGGGGGACCGAACGCGCCGGTGTCCTGCGGCGCCGGGTGGGAACCGTTGCTCGGCCCGCCCGCGTCGTAGGAGGGCGTGTTCGGCGAGGAGGGACTGAAGGGGGCGCCGTTGTGACGCTGCGGAAGCGGAGGTCGATCGCCCCCGCCGGTCAGCGGCATCGGCCCGGTCTCGGGGCCGCTGCCCCGGTCGCCGAAGGACGGCGGGCCGATGGCACCGATGGGCACCAGCGCGTCCTCGCCGCGGCGGGTCACCGCGAGCCGGCCGCCGGACTCCAGCTCTCCCTGCTCGCCGGGGCGCACCACGATGCCGTCGGGCAGCAGGACGATCGCGGTCGTCCCGCCGTACGGCGACGTGCGGAGCGTGACCTGGATCGAGTGCCGCTGGGCGAGCCGGCTGACGACGAACAGGCCGAGCTGTGCGCTGTTGGACAGGTCGAAGTCCGGCGGACGGGACAGCTTCTCGTTGGCCTCCGCCAGCGCGGCCGGGTCCATGCTCAGGCCCCGGTCCTCCACCTCGATCGCGAAGCCGTGCGCGACGACCTGCCCGGTGACCTGCACGGTCGTGTCGGGCGGGGAGTAGAGCGTGGCGTTCTCGATCAGCTCGGCGAGCAGGTGGATGAGGTCGGCGACGGCCGTTCCGGCGATGGCCACCTGCGGCATCGTGGTGACGGTGACGCGTGCGTAGTCCTCCACCTCGGCCGCGGCGGCGCGGGCGACGTCGACCGCCGGCACCGGGTTGCGCCAGCCTCGGCCGGGCGCCTGGCCGGAGAGGATGATCAGGCCTTCCGCGTGACGGCGCATGCGGGTGGCGAGGTGGTCGAGGCGGAACAGGTCATCCAGCTCGTCCGGTTCGGCGATCCGGCGTTCCATCGTGTCGAGCAGGCTGAGCTGGCGGTGCAGGAGTGCTTGGTTGCGGCGCGCCAGGTTCAAGAAGACGTCGCTGATGCTGCGGCGCAGCGAGGCCTCCTCGACCGCGCCCTGGATGGCGGTGCGCCGTGCCGCGTTGAAGGCCTGGCCCACCTGGTCGATCTCGCGGGTGCTGAACGACAGGGGCGGCGCCTCCGCGGCCACGTCGACGTCCTCGCCGCGGCGCAGCCGGCGGATGACGCCGGGCAGCCGTTCGTTGGCGAGGTCGAGGGCCGCGCGCCGCAGCCCGGTCAGCTCGCGGATGACCGAGCGGCCGACCCACAGCGACAGGATCAGCGAGGCGATGACCGCGACGAGACCGAGCGCGCCGGCGAGGGCCACGCGCAGGATGATGCCGTTCGCGATCGGCTTGGCGCGGTCGTTCGCGGCCGAGGTCGCGGCCAGCTCCAGGCCGCGGAAGCGGGTGAGGACCGAGGACACGGTCGTCTTCCACTGCACCGGCGTGTCGGCGGTGATCTGCGGGCTGGACGTCGCCGTGTTCGTGCTCGGCATGCCGCCCATGGGGGGCTTCGGCGCGGACATCGGCATGTGGTCGGTGAAGCGGTTCTCCAGCGACTCGAGCCGGGCGTACTCCGGGGTGGAGATGATCCGCTGGTAGAGGGCGCGGTCGTTGGGGCGCAGGTCGGGCAGCAGGTCGTTGTACAGGTTGTGCTGGGTGCCCACGAGCTTGGTGAACTGCACGTGCTCGCTGAAGGTGAGCCGGCCCGCCGCGAGCGCGCCGGACAGCAGCGCGTCCTCCTGCGAGAGCACCTCACGGGCTTGGGCCAGCGAGACCTCCGTGCCGGCGTCCTTGGTCACCCCGGGGTCGCTCAGGGTCGCGAGCGAGGCCTGCAGCTGGTTGATCGTGGAGATGACGCTGGTGTAGCGGGTGAAGACCTGGGCGCGGGTGGTGGCGCGGTTGTCGACCTGTTTGCGCCGGGCCGGGAGGCTGTCCAGATACCCCAGAATCTCCTTGGTCCACTCGCGCGACTGGGCGCTGACCACGTTCTGGGTGTTCTTGTCGACGGCCAGGCGGCGGAACTGTTCCGCCTGACGGTCCGTGACGAGCCGCACGGACTCCATCGCCGCCCGGTCGCTGTCCGACTTGCTGCCGAGGAAGACCATGGACAGCCGTCGTTCCTGCTCCAGAGCGCTGCCCAGCGCGCCGGAGGGATACCCGAGGTGGTCCTGGATGGTGTTCACATGGCGCAGGTTCAACCCGTCGCCCAGCGTGATGCTCGCCGCGAACGCCCACAGCGTGCTCAGCGACACGAGGGGTACGATCAGCAGCAAGACGATCTTGAAGCGGACTGAACGGAAAACGCGGCCGGCCTGGAACCTGGACGGACGCTGACTGGCATCTGATCCCACTCGACGGTCCTTAGATTGCACCGCGACAGGCTCGACTTTCAGTTAGACGGAGGGGACACCGATGACGGAGGGGCACCCAAGCGAACGCGGAGGACTCTACTACGCACGGGTCTAAAGCCCGACCATGTCCGTAAATATGTCCCTAACGAGCGTTTGCGGCACGGCCGAAACAGCCGGTCAGCAGCGCAGATAATGCCTGGTGACACGGCATGTATCGGACCCCCGGGCAGCGGTCCGCCCGAGACACAAATATCGGACGTTCGGCCACAAGGGCCCCACGAGCCGCTATGACAACCTCTAGACTCCGCCATCGTGATCTATGACGACCAGCCCCCGGAGACGCTCCCTGTACGCGGGCGCTCATCGTTGCCCAGCGGGCGACACCGCCGGCCGGCGTCCGCAGACCTTCCGCCGGACGCCCCCGTCCTCGTGCTGGCGGCTCCCGGTAAGGACCCGGACATCGCCGAGGAGATCGCGTCGGCCACTCGCACCGCGCGGACCGAACTCGACGTTCGGGTAGGGCTCCTCGACTCCACGTTCACCGACGTGGTGCGCGGCCTGCCCGAGGACCGCGCCGCCGTGGTGGTGCCCCTGATCACCGGCCCGCATGCCCGTACGTACGCCCAGATCAAGGCCGGTATCGACGAGGCGGGGGTGAAGGCGGACCAAGTCGTCGTCACCGACCCGCTCGGCCCGCACCCTCTTCTCGCCGAGGCCCTGCACGTACGGCTCGCGGACGCCGGACTGGCCCGAGCGGACCGCATCCGGCAGTTCAGCATCGGTGCCGCGACCGACGGCGTGATCGTGGCCGCGGTCGGCGGCGGCGATGCCGCGCGAGAGGCCGACATGACGGCCGTTCTGCTCGCCGCCCGGCTCGCGGTCCCGGTGGTCGCCGCCGCGGTCGACGGGCCCCCCACGGTCGCGGAGGCGGTGACGCGCCTCCGTGAGGCGGGCGCCCAGCGGATCGCCGTGGCCCCGTACATCATCGGCCCGGAACTCGACCATGAGCAGCTCGCCAAGCTCGCGGCCGAGGCCGGCCTCGGCTGTGGTGCGCCCCTCGGCGCGCACGGCTCGGTGGTCCGGCTTGTCAATCTCCGTTACGAAGTGGCGATGGAACCGTTCATCGGTGAGGTGCAGGAATGAAGCTGACGAGGCTCGCCTGCGCGGTGGCACTCGTTCTCGCGGTCGGAGCGTGCGGGTCGGACTCCGACTCCGGCCGGCAGGCGGAGGCGCCGAAGGTCGCCATGCAGCAGGAGATCGGCGCGTCCGAGGGCAACCTGAACCTGGTCGTCTGGGCGGGTTACGCCGAGAACGGCTCGACGGACAAGAAGGTCGACTGGGTCACCCCCTTCGAGCGCAAGACCGGCTGCAAGGTCAACGCCAAGGTGGCCGACACGTCCGACTCGATGGTCGCGTTGATGAACACCGGGCAGTACGACGGTGTCTCGGCCTCCGGCGACGCCTCGCTGCGGCTCATCTACGGCGGCGCGGTCGCCCCGGTGAACACCAACCTGCTGCGCAACTACGGCGATATCGCTACGTACCTGCGCAACCAACCGTACAACTCGGTCAAGGGCCAGATGTACGGCGTGCCGCACGGTTATGGCGCGAACTACCTCACGTACCGGACCGACAAGATCAGCCAGAAGCCCACGTCGTGGAGCATCGTCTGGGACCCGAAGTCACCGGCCGCCGACCATGTCGTCGACTACGACTCGCCGACCTACATCGCGGACGCCGCGCTCTACCTCAAGGCGCACCGGCCGGACCTGAAGATCACCGACGTGTACGAGCTGACGCAGGAGCAGTTCGACGCCGCGGTCGCCCTCCTGAAGCAGCAGCGCCCCAACGTGAACCAGTACTGGTCGAACTATCTCGACGAGATCCAGTCGTTCAAGGCGGGCGACAACTGGGCGGGGACCGCCTGGCAGGTGACGGCGCAGCTCGCCAAGTCCGAGGGCGCGCCGATCGGCACGACGATCCCCCAGGAGGGCGCCACCGGCTGGTCGGACACGTGGATGATCAGCTCCCGGGCGGAGCACCCGAACTGCATGTACAAGTGGATGAACTGGATCAGCGCGCCCAAGATCCAGGCCGCCGTCGCCCAGTGGTTCGGCGAAGCGCCGGCGAATCCTAAGGCATGTCAGTACGCCGCGAAAGGTTTCTGCGCCGAATTCCATGCGAACGACGTCGATTTTTACCGGCGCTTGGCTTTCTGGAAGACTCCGGTAGCGGACTGCGGCGACTCGCGCGGCGCGGTCTGTGTCGACTACTCCAAATGGACCGACATGTGGTCGCAGATCAAGGGTTGACGAGTGACATGACGATTGACGTGAGCGGCGATGTGTCGGCCGCGGTGAGCCTGCGCGGAGTCCGGAAGGTCTTCGGCGAGGTCGCCGCGGTCGACGGCGTTGACCTCGACGTGCGCGACGGTGAGTTCTTCGCGATGCTCGGCCCGTCCGGCTCCGGCAAGACGACCGTCCTGCGGATGATCGCCGGCTTCGAGACGCCGACCGCGGGGCGCGTGAGCCTCGGCGGGCGTGACGTCACCGGGCTGGCGCCCTTCGACCGCGACGTCAACACGGTCTTCCAGGACTACGCGCTCTTCCCGCACATGAACGTCCTGGCCAACGTGGAGTACGGCCTGAAGGTCAAGAAGGTGCCCGCCAAGGAGCGCCGCGAGCGCGCGCTCCAGGCCCTGCGGACCGTTCGTCTCGAGGGTTATGACAAGCGCAAGCCCGGCCAGCTCTCCGGCGGCCAGCGTCAGCGTGTCGCGCTCGCCCGCGCCCTCGTCAACCGGCCCAAGGTCCTCCTGCTCGACGAGCCGCTCGGCGCGCTCGACCTCAAGCTCCGCGAGGAGATGCAGGTCGAGCTGAAGGCCATCCAGCGGCAGATCGGCATCACCTTCCTGTTCGTCACGCACGACCAGGAGGAGGCCCTGACGATGAGCGACCGCATCGCGGTGTTCAACGCGGGCCGGATCGAGCAGATCGGCACGCCCGCCGAGGTGTACGAACGGCCGGCGTCGTCGTTCGTCGCGGGCTTCGTCGGCACCTCCAACCTCATCGAGGGTCAGGCGGCCCTCGACATCCTCGGCCGGGAGGGCGTCTACAGCGTCCGCCCGGAGAAGCTTCGCGTCGACACACGGCTCGACGCGGAACTGCGCGCGGACGAGCACTCCGCGACCGGCACGGTCGCGGAGGTCGTCTACGCGGGGGCGGCCACCCGATTCGTCGTGGACCTCGACGCGGGCGGCCGGCTGGTGGCCGTGCAGCAGAATCTGCAGGCCTCATCGATGGACGTGCTCAAGCTGCGCGACGCCCGGGTCAGGCTCGCATGGCGGCGGGAGCACGAGTTCTCCATCACCGGTCCGATGTGACACCCGGTCGGCGGGTCCGGCCGACCGTCACGCCGCGGTCCCCTCATCGTGGCGTCTACCGGAATTCCCTCACCCGATACCCCCCATCCTGATCGGAGTTCCCCATGCGGTTCACGCGCCTCGCGGTCGTCGCGATGGCTGCCGTTTCGCTGCTGGCGGCCGGTTGCGGCAACAGCGACAGCTCCAAGGGCGGTGGCGACAGCGTCGCCGGCTTCACACCTCCGAAGATCCCCGCGCTGAAGTCCCTCGGTCCAGGCGAAGGGCAAGTCAACCTCGTGGCCTGGGCGGGCTACGCCGAGGACGGCTCGAACGACAAGTCGGTCGACTGGGTCCACCCGTTCGAGAAGGCCACCGGGTGCAAGGTCAACACCAAGATCGCCGGTACGTCCGACGAGATGGTCAACCTGATGAAGACCGGCCAGTACGACGCCGTGTCCGCCTCGGGTGACGCGTCGCTGCGCCTCATCGCCGCCGGCTCGGTCGCGCCCGTCAACACCGACCTGGTGCCCAACTACAAGGACATCTTCGCCGGTCTGAAGATGAAGCCGTGGAACTCGGTCAACGGCGTCGCCTACGGCATCCCGCACGGCCGGGGCGCCAACCTGCTCATGTGGCGTACGGACAAGGTCAAACCCGCCCCGGACTCCTGGGGCGTGGTCTTCGACGCGAACTCCCCGTACAAGGGCCACATCACCGCCTACGACTCGCCGATCTACATCGCCGACGCCGCGCTGTACCTGTCCGCCACCCAGCCGAACCTGGGCATCAAGGACCCGTACGCGCTGGACCAGACGCAGTTCGACGCCGCGGTCAACCTGCTCAAGCAGCAGAAGAACAACGTCGGCGAGTACTGGTCGGACTACCTGAAGTCCCAGCAGTCCTTCAAGAGCGGTGACACCGTCCTCGGCACCACGTGGCAGGTCATCGCGAACGGCCTGGCCGCCGACAAGGTCCCGGTCCAGACGACCCTGCCCAAGGAGGGCTCGACCGGATGGTCGGACACCTGGATGGTCGCGGCCAAGGCCCAGCACCCGAACTGCGCCTACAAGTGGATGGACTGGATCGTCTCGCCGAAGGCGAACGCCCAGGTCGCCGAGTGGTTCGGCGAGGCGCCGTCCAACAGCAAGGCGTGCGCGCAGACCAGCGACAAGAAGTTCTGCGACACCTTCCACGCGGCGGACGAGCCGTACTGGAGCAAGGTGCACTACTGGAACACCCCGATCTCCCAGTGCCTTGACGGACGCAAGAACGTCAAGTGCGTCGACTACTCCAAGTGGACGCAGGCCTGGACGCAGATCAAGGGCTGACGAGCTCTTGATGACGAGTGTCACCTCGCCCGGCGGGCCGGTTCGCCGGTTCGCCGGGCTGCTCCACCGGCGTCCCTCGATCCGTCTCGCCGGTCTGCTGTCCGTGCCGCTGCTGTGGCTCGTGATCGCCTACCTGGGCTCGCTCGCGGCGCTGTTCGTCACCGCGTTCTGGACCACGAACGAGTTCACCGGCAATGTGGTGAAGGTCTTCGACCTGGGCAACTTCCAGGACCTGGTGAACGAGAGCGTCTACCGGACCATCACGCTGCGCAGCATCGGCGTGGCGGTCGCGGTCACCGTCATCGACAGCCTGGTGGCCTTCCCCATGGCCTTCTATATGGCCAAGCTCGCCTCGCCACGGGCGCAGCGCTGGCTGGTCATCGCCGTGCTGACACCACTCTGGGCGGGTTACCTGGTCAAGGCGTACGCCTGGCGCGCGATGTTCTCCGGCTCGGGCGTGCTCGACTGGTTCCTGCAGCCGGTCGGCGGCCACGCCCCGGGGTACGGCCTGCTCGCCACGACCATCACCCTGGCGTACCTGTGGCTGCCGTACATGATCCTGCCCATCTACGCGGGGCTGGAGCGGCTGCCGAACTCCCTGCTCGACGCGGCCGGAGACCTGGGCGCGCGCTCCTTCCGCACGTTCCGTACGGTCGTGTGGCCGACGGTCTTCCCCGCGGTCGTCGCGGGCTCCATCTTCACGTTCTCGCTGTCGCTCGGCGACTACATCGCGGTCCGCATCGTCGGCGGGCGGAGCCAGCTGATCGGCAACGTGGTCTATGACAACGTCGGTACGGCGAACAACCTGCCGTTCGCCGCCGCGGTCGCGACCATCCCGGTGGCCATCATGGTCATCTACCTCCTCGCGGTCCGCCGTACCGGCGCCCTGGAGAATCTGTGAGTGGGCGAACCGGCCGGCAGGGCAGCCGGTCCCCGCTGCCGACGAAGGAGGTCTCGTGAATCTGTCTCGAGGCACGCGGATCGCGCTGCGGGTGGCGATGATCGTCGGGCTCGCGATCATCTACGTGCCGCTGCTCGTCGTACTGATCAACTCCTTCAACGCCGACGAGACGTTCGGCTGGCCGCCCAGCGGGTTCACCGGTGAGTGGTGGTCGCGCGCCTGGCAGAACGGCGGGGTGCGGTCGGCGCTGTGGACCTCGGTCAAGGCCGGGCTGGGGGCGACGGCGATCGCCTGCGTGCTCGGCACGATGGCCGCGTTCGCCGTGCAGCGGTACCGGTTCTTCGGCCGGGAGACCGTGTCGCTGCTGGTCATCCTGCCGATCGCGCTGCCCGGCATCGTCACCGGCATCGCGCTCAACAACGCGTTCCGCACGGTGCTGTCGCCGCTGGGGATCCAGCTCGGACTGTTCACGGTGGTCATCGGCCACGCGACGTTCTGCATCGTGACCATCTACAACAACGTCCTGGCGCGGCTGCGGCGGATGGGGACCAACGTCGAGGAGGCCTCGGCCGATCTCGGCGCGGACACGTTCCAGACCTTCCGGTACGTTACGTTCCCTCTGCTCCGCTCCGCGCTGCTGGCCGGTGGCCTGCTGTCGTTCGCGCTGTCGTTCGACGAGATCATCGTGACCACCTTCACGGCGGGCGCCGGCGTGCAGACGCTGCCCATCTGGATCTTCAACAACCTCTTCCGGCCCAACCAGGCACCGATCGTCAACGTGGTGGCCGCCGCGCTCATCGTGCTGTCGGTCGTGCCCGTCTACATCGCCCAGCGCATCTCCGGGGACACCCGCGCCATCTAGGGGCGCCGGCGCCGTCCACGTTCACCAAGGGAGGACGCAATGAAGCGCACCGTCCGCAACTTCGTCAACGGCTCGTACTCCGACGCCGCCGACGGACGTACCGCCGACCTGATCAGCCCGGTCACCGGTGAGGCGTTCGGCACGGCCCCGGTCTCCGGCCAGGCCGACGTCGACGCCGCCTTCGACGCCGCGGCGTCCGCGTTCGAGGGCTGGCGCGACACGACGCCCGCCGAGCGACAGCTCGCGCTGCTGCGCATCGCCGACGCCATCGAGTCCCGCGCCGACGAGCTCGTGGCGCTGGAGTCGGAGAACACCGGCAAGCCGCTCGGCCTGACGGCCTCGGAGGAGATCCCCCCGATGGTCGACCAGATCCGGTTCTTCGCCGGTGCGGCGCGCGTCCTGGAGGGCCGGTCGGCGGGGGAGTACATGGCCGGGCACACCTCCATGGTCCGGCGCGAGCCGGTCGGCGTGTGCGCCCAGGTCACGCCGTGGAACTACCCGATGATGATGGCGGTGTGGAAGTACGCGCCGGCCATCGCGGCGGGCAACACGGTCGTGCTCAAGCCCTCGGACACGACACCCGCCACGACCTCCCTCATGGCGGAGATCGCGGCGGAGTTCCTGCCGCCGGGCGTGTTCAACGTCGTCTGCGGCGACCGTGACACCGGCCGCCTCCTGGTGGACCACCCGACGCCGCAGATGGTCTCGATCACCGGGTCGGTCCGCGCGGGCATGGAGGTGGCGCGCTCGGCCGCGAACGACCTGAAGAACGTCCACCTCGAGCTCGGCGGCAAGGCGCCGGTCGTCGTGTTCGACGACGCCGACGTCGAGGCCGCCGCCGCGGCCATCGCCGAGGCGGGCTACTTCAACGCCGGCCAGGACTGCACCGCGGCGACGCGCGTGCTCGCCGGCCCCGGCGTGCACGACGACTTCGCCGAGGCCCTCGCCGCGGTCGCCGCCGAGACCAGGACCGGCCTGCCGGACGACGAGGAGGTGCTGTACGGCCCGCTGAACAACGCCGACCAGCTCGACCGCGTCTCCGGGATGGTCGACCGGCTGCCGTCGCACGCCACCGTGCGCACCGGCGGTTCGCGCGCCCGCGAGCAGGGCTTCTTCTACGAGCCCACGGTCGTGTCCGGGCTGCGCCAGGACGACGAGGCCATCCAGGACGAGATCTTCGGCCCGGTCATCACCGTGCAGCGCTTCTCCGACGAGGACGAGGCGGTCCGCTGGGCCAACGGCGTGCGCTACGGCCTCGCCTCCTCGGTGTGGACCCGCGACCACGGCCGCGCGATGCGCATGGCCAGGCGGCTCGACTTCGGCTGCGTCTGGATCAACACGCACATCCCGCTGGTCGCCGAGATGCCGCACGGCGGCTTCAAGCACTCCGGCCAGGGCAAGGACCTGTCGATGTACGGCTTCGAGGACTACACGCGCATCAAGCACGTGATGTCCAACATCGAGGCCTGAGCCCCGGGAAGACCGCTACCCGTCGCGCCGCGGGCCGTCCTGGCCGCGGCGCGAAGGGCGCAGGACCGTCATGTCGCCGCGTTCCTTGCCGAGGTCCTCGCGCACGACGCTGTAGATCACCGCGTCATGCCATGCGCCGCCGCGAAACTCGTAGCCGCGCAGCACGCCCTCCCGGGTGAAACCGGCCTTGCTGAGCGCCCACTGCTCGGCGGTGTTGGTGATCTCGGTCACCGCCTCGACCCGGTTGACCTGCGTGTGGGCGAACAGGTAGTCGACGAGCAGCCGCTGGGCCTCCGTGCCGTACCCCAGGCCGCGCACCTTGGGCAGCATCCTGATGCCGATGTTCCAGCAGTGGGACACGCGGTTCGTCCGCTGCCGGCGCCACTGCACGAAGCCGAGCGGCTCGGCCGGGCCGACGACCATCAGCATGCCGCCGTCGTCGGTGAGCAGCCCCGTCTCCTCCCATCGCCGCCGGTACGTCCGCGGGTCGAACCACCCGTGCCAGCCATGCTCTCCCGCGGCCTCCGGGTCGCCGGTGAGCCGTTCGATCACCGCGAGGTCCTCCTCGGCCACCGGCCGCAGCCGCAGTTGATCGCTCATGTCCGCAGAGCTTAGACAGCGATCAGCGGTGGATGGTCCGTCCATGATCGCCGCATCCGGCCAGTATCACTCCGTCCCGCCGGGTCCTTCGAGGAGAACGCAGGGCGTGTTCCGAAGCCCCGCCCTCCCAGCACTCCCCGCCCTCCCAGGGGGCGCCGACCCCACTTCCATTGTCAAGCCACCCCACACACCAAAAGAAGACCACACGCACGGCTGTGGAAAACCCACGACCTGACCACCTCGAGACAGGTCCTAGGCCGGCGGCCGGTCGCGTGAGGTGATCCCACCGGCCGTCGCCGAGGTGGCTTTGCCGTGGCGGCGGTGCGATCGCCGGATCGGCGGTCAGGTGGAGAGCAGGCCGGATGAGCCCAGCACGCGGTCCACGGCGATCTCGATGACGACGCGTGTCGGGTTCTCCCGCGGCGTGCGGTAGCGCTCGGCGTACCGGGCCACCGCCTCGGACACGCGTGCCGGGTCGGAGCTGACCGCGCTCGTACCCTCCAGCGTGAGCCAGCGCCGGCCCTCGACCTGGCACAGGGCCACACGCCCGCCGTCCGCGGCGAGCCTCGCCTTGACACTGCCGCCGTCGGTGATCACGCGGGCCAGCCGCCGGTCGGCGTCCCACGTGAACCCGACCGGCACCACGTGCGGCGACCCGTCGGCACGCAGGGAGCTGAGCGTCGCGAGGTGCCGCTCGCGCAAGAACTCCGTCGCCTCCGCGCTCAGCCTGTCGTGGGTCATCCGCCCACGTTATCGCCGGAGCGGCCGCGTACGCGGTGTGGCGAAACGCCGGGGGTGCTGGTGGCCCCGCCGGAGATCAAGTGGAAGTCTGGTGCCCGCCAAGAAAAGATCAAGTGAAGGAGGCCGGCGCGTGTCCCTCCCTGCGACCTCCGAGGCCACCCCGGGCGACTGGCTCGGCGCTCTCCTCGGCCCGCGTACGGCGCGGGTGCTCACGACATACGCCGTGCCCTGCCTGCACTACGCGCACTGGCAGGCGCTGTGGCGGTTCCGCCTGGCCGACTGGACGAACGACACCACGTACGGCACCGACCGCTACCACTGCCTCTGCGAGACCTTCGGCCGGATCGTCAAGGACCGGCTGCCCCGCGCCAAGGTCCATCTGCCCACCGACCGGCTCGGCACGCCGTTCACGGTCGTGACCGGCAACTGGCTGATCTACCCCTGGCGGTACGGCCGTACGCGCGACGACCGGCACCAGGGCCTGCCGGTCACCGACGAGACCGGCATCCGCTCACGGATCGTCGGCGGCGGGCCGCCCGGCCAGCAGATGCTGGAGTACGAGGGACTGCCCGCGGTGCCGCTGTCGAACGTCGTCGTGCTCGGCTGGGCCGGCAACCGGCACGAGGGCCTGGTCCGGGCGTTCCTCGCGTCGCCTCGCCTGTACGGCGATCTCGTCTACTGGCACGAGGACCGGTTCGTCGAACTCGACGTGGAGGCGGGCCGCCATCCGTACGGGCTGCCATCGGGCCCGTCCCCGGTGGAGGAGCCGGACGTTCCGCCGCCACCGGAGTTCGACCTGAGCCTCATCGACGACGGCGTGGATTTCCCGGAGTCGACCGGGACGGATGGCTAAGGTGAGGGACCGCCGGTGAAGAAAGGGGACGGAGGAGGCCGTACGTGGACACCCGACGCGGTGGTGGTGAGCCGCACCTGTCCGCGGTTCCGGCCTCCGGCGTCGCCGACGCCTTCGACCCGGCCCGGCTCACCCTGGCGCGCGAGCGGAGCGGACTGACAAAGCGCGACCTGGCCGCCCGGGTCGGCGTGACGGCCGCCGCGATCACCCGTTTCGAGCGCGGGCAGGCGCGGCTCACCGAGGCGACCCTGACGCGGCTCGCCGCCGAGCTGGGCCTGCCGGTGGGCTACTTCGCCGCGGGCCGCCCCGTGCTCCCGGTCGCCGAGGAGGCCGCCCACTTCCGCAGCCTCCGTACGACACGGGTGTACGAACGCCGGCAGGCGCGGGCCACCATGAGCCATCTGGCCGAGGCGGTGCGCGAGATCCAGACCGTCGTACGCCTCCCGGCGCCGAGACTCCCGCGCCTCGGCCGCGACCCGGAGAGCGCCGCCCGCGAACTGCGCGCCGCCTGGGAACTGCCCGCCGGCCCGGTCCACCACCTGGTGCGCCTGCTGGAGGCCAACGGGGCGGTGGTGAGCATGGCGAGGTTCGGCGCGGGCGACCGGATCGACGCGTTCTCCTGCCGCCCGTCGGGCCTGGACCGGCCGCTGATCTGCCTGTCCCGCGACCGCGGCAACCCGCTGCGCCGCCGCTTCAGCGCCGCCCACGAACTCGGCCATCTGCTGCTCCACGACGAGGCCCAGCCGGGCGACCGGAGCCACGAGCACGAGGCGAACCGCTTCGCCGCCGAGTTCCTCACCCCGGCCCCGCAGATCGCCGACCTGCTGCCGACGCGCCTGGACTTCGCACGCCTGCTGGAGATCCAGCGCGCGTGGGGTGTGTCGGTGCAGGCGCTGCTGCGCCGCAGCCGGGAGCTGAACCGCATCGGCGACGACCTGTACCGCCGGGCCCAGGTGACCCTGACCCGGCTGGGCTGGCGCCGAGACGAGCCGAGAGCCGACTACCCGACGGAATGGCCCGCGGTCCTCGCCGAGGCGGTGGCGCTGGGGACCGAACACGGCCTGACCGAGCACTCCCTCGCCGCCCGGCTGAACCTCCCGTACACGGAGGTCAGGGAACTGCTGAGCCACGTGACCGCCGACCGCCCCCGCCTGACGCTCGTCCCGGACCTCCCGGACTGACGGCTTTCGCCGCCGGAGCGTCGCCGCGCCCGCGGACAAGGCCCCCGCTCCGGAGGAACTCGCCGGTCCGCTTCTGGGAGAACGTTCGACCATCGGTGCGGTCGTGCGGATCTCGATACCCGGCTTTCCGGCAGAGGTGGCCGCCATGTCGGGTGTACGTACCTCGACGGTCGCCGTGTGAGCCCGCCTGGGTTCCTCACGCTCGCCGTAGGTACTTCCGTGGCGACGTTCTCGCCTGCGGAGGTCAGCCGGCCCGGCCGGAGTGCACTGCGCACCGATCCAGGTCGAAGGGCGTCTTCTTCACCGTCTTCAGGAGCGGCTGCCACGGCTCCCAGTCCGGATTCACATGCCGGCCGAGCACGACGGCGACCACTATGGAGGCCCCTGCGGCACGCAGCGCGTACGAGGCGGACTCGACGCGCGAACCCGTCGTCCAGGTGTCGTCGAGTACCAGGACCGCGGCTCCATCGAGTTTCCCGGCGGGTTCGTCGACGGAGAACCGGTCCGCGTGGAACATACGGCTCTCCGGCGCGATCTTCGTGTTCGCGGTCATCCGCAGCCAGGGAAGCCGAAGCCGGGTGCCGACCAGCAGTTCAAGTGGATGTGGTCCAGGGCGGTTACGCGTGCTCGGCACCACGACCGCGCCGTCGAACGTCGAGACTCGGCCGGCCTTCAGCAGGCAACGGCCGTGATCGGCGATGAAGACCTGGATGAGAGCGAGCAGATCCGCGCGCACGGTGTCCGAACCGGGCCGCCTCTTGTAGGACGCCAGGCTGAAGGCGTGCTGCTCGCGTTTGACGGCATAGGAGATCGGCACCATGACGTCGGCCGTTCGCCCGTCCGCGGCACGGAAGTGCTGTTCGCACTGGAGGCAGCGCGTGTGAGGCGTGGCAGCGGGACCGCGACAGACATAACAGACCCCAGGACCTGCCGGCAGAGGGTTCCGGAGGTATCCGCTACGTTGCTTGACTCGTGTCCGCTGCGTCGCCCATGGGTCATGCCCAGGCAAGGTTCGGCGCCTCCGGCAGTGCATCGGGCCCGGTGTTGAGTTCCGCGATCACATCGTTGGTGACGCGCAGTATCTCATCGACACCGTGCACGATGTGCACTCCGGGACGTTCCGCATACTCCCGCGCCCAGTCGTTCACGAGCAGCTCGCGCGGCATGATGACCGGTCGTCCATGCGCGAGAGCGAGCCGTGCCTGGATGCGGGCCCCGCTCCGCGCCGGTGCCTCCACCACCACTGTGGCGGCCGAGTAGCCGCTCATCACGGCGTTCCGCATGGGGAAGCTCTGTTTGGTGGGAGGAGAGTCCGGCCAGAACTGGCTGATCAGCAGGCCCTTTCTGGCGATAGTTTCCTGAAGCTCTGCGTTTTCCCGTGGGTACGCGCGGTTGATACCGGTGCCGATCACCGCGACCGTACGGCCTCCTTCGGAAAGGGCCGCCTGATGAGCCGCGGTGTCGATTCCCTTCGCAAGCCCGCTTACCACGGTGATGCCGTCTCGGGCCAGTGCCGACGCGACAACGGTTGCGATCTTCAAACCCTGCGCGGTCGCCTGGCGCGTGCCCACGACCGCGATGGCGCGAGGATCGTCATGGAGCGCACCCCGGGTGAAGAGCACAGGGGGCATTTCGTGGATGTCGCGTAGTTGAGCCGGATAATCGCGATCGAAGAAGGCGTGCACACCGATGCCGGCATCCGCCCATTCCGCGAGTTGCCGGGCCGCCGCCTCGATCGCGGACTCGACCGCCTGGACCTCTGGAAACAGAGTGTCCTGCATCCCGAGTCGGTGTTCGAGCACGTCAATGGCGCTCTCCGCGTCGAGGACATCGAGGGCCACCTCATGCCAGCGCGCTCTCGGCTGCTGGAGCAATGCCACGAGAGCTGCTCGTTCTCGCAGCTTCGGATGCATGTCACCGATCGTATCGGGGTCTCTTCGGGAAGCCGCAGGGCGAGGCGGCCGAATAAGCATACGGCTGCCGGAGCCGTTGCCCACAAGAGCCGGAGGCTCCCAATATCGCCAGCCTCTATAAGTCCTCCCATGGCCTGACCGCCCATGTCGGCGATGTCCTACCGGTTCCACCCGGAGTTCGGCGGACGCCGTTATCGACGGGGCGCCATTGCCGTGACTTGGGTCAGCCGGCGTTGTCCGCGACGACGTGGATGAGGTTGCTCGCCTGGGCGACGATGGCCCGGCGCCAGGTGTCGAAGGTCGTGTCGCTCACCTTGAACGGCGTCTCGAAGCGCTGCATGTCCGGTGTGTGGATGTGGCCGGCCGGGATGTGCAGGCCCATGCGGTCGCGTAGCAGCGTGTTGCGGTAGGCGCTCTCGTTGGACAGGTAGTTGCCGCCTCCGCCGCTGTACGAGCAGGAGCCCGGGTCCGGCGGCGTCGGCGCGGTCGGTGGCGGGTAGTCCGTCGGCGGCGGGTTGTTGCGGGTCACCTGCCGCGTGGAACCGCAGTCGGGGAACTCGGTGTAGTTCGTGTGCCAGACGACGCCGAACGCCACCGACGGGTCCGGCCACTCGTCGCCGGGCGGGCGGGGGATCGAGGCGCCCGTGTTCGCGCGGATCATCTGGGCGATCGGCAGTGTGGTGGTGGTCCACTGCGGAGGATCGGTCAGGCTGAAGGTCTTCGGGCCGCCCCAGCGGTCCACGACCGCGGAGTCGCAGCCGTGGTCATCGACCGCGAGTTGCGGCACGCCGCCCACCGCCGGGCAGGGCTGGCTGTGGTCGTTGCCCGGCGAGACACCGTGGTAGCGGCCGTTCCACTGTTCGAGGTCGAACACGGAGTCGCCGGCCTGGCTCACCGTGATCGAGGCGTCGACCCGCCGGGGGCCGGGGCGCATGAACGGCCCGACGGTGTCCTCCAGATACCCCTGCTGGAACCCGGTGTAGTTGACCGGAAGCGTGTACGCCTGGATCTCGGCGGTCCGGCCGTCCTTCGTCCGGTAGGTGGTGCCGTCCAGGGCGAGGGCGGTGGCTCCGGACGGGTTGCCGTGCCGGATGTTGTTGCCCACCGTTCCCGGGGCGCTGCCGGTGGTGCCGCCGTCCAGCGTGTACGGGTCGAAGCCGCTCATGATGACCCGCCGTACGCCCCTGCCGGCGGGGAACCCGATGTCGAACATGCCGCGGGACGCCCGGTCGTACGTCGTGATCAGCGCGGACCGCTGCGCGCCGGACAGGGGGAAGCCGGGGGTCCAGCGGCGCAGGGTGGCGGTCGACTGGAGACGCGTCCAGTAGAGCGGGCGGTCGTCGCTGTACGGGAGGGTGCCCGTCACGCGGCCCTTCCGCTGGGCGCGGGCCACGGCCGCTCGCCAGAGCGCCTCGCCCTGGCTCTTCACCAGCGCCGTCGCGGCCGTGAGGCTCCGGGTACGGCACAGCCGCCGCGTGAGCTCCGGGCCGTAGCCCTGGAAGCCGCCACCCTTGATCATCTGCGCGGAGAACGAGGTGGGCTGCGGAGTCGACGGATCGTCGTTGTCGGGCAGTACCCAGGACAGCCGGCTCTCCTCGACCGACAGTGGCGCGGTGGAGCCGACGCACCCTCCGGCGCCGGCCGACGCCGAGGCCGAAGCCGTGCCGGGGGAGACGCCCGAGAGCACGGCGAGGACGCCGACGACGGCTCCGTACCGGATGCTGGGGAGTTTCATCCTGTTCCTCTTTAAGGAATGAGGCGTTTATAAGGAATGAGACGTTGCAACCGGTTTCGACTGTAAAAATCGTTGAACAATCCGTCAAGTCTACGATCTGACAAGTAGCAAGATCGAGAGTGTCCACATGGCCCGATGGTCGCGAGCCGAAGGGGGTCTGAGGTGGGCGGGAGTTCATCGGCGGCGGCTCGCCCGATGCCGTTCACCCGCTACTGGTGCGCGGCGACCATCAGCTCCTTCGGCACCGCTGCTGGTCACCCTTCTGCCGGCCTTCGGGGCCTTCTCGGTGCTCGGCTCACTTCTCGGCGGTACGGCACTGGCCACCGTCGGCGATCGAGCCACGGTCCTGAGCGTGGCGACGGTGTTCGGCGTCGCCGCGTTCTCCCGGCTGAGAACCAAGGTGGAGACGCGAGCAGGCTAGCCGGACCGGGCCGCGGCGTTATCCGCTGACCTCCCGACGAACGGCCTCGATGCCCGCCAGCACGATGCGCAGGCCGTACTCGAAATTGTCGTCGCTGTCGGCGGCGTGGAGCTCCTTCGTCACGGTTGCCGTCAGGGGATACCGGGTTTCGTCGATGGTCATCTGCTGCGCGTAGGGGTTGGGGCCTTCGTAACCCTCGCCCCTACGCGCCTGCTGCTCAATCGTGAAGCCCACGACGTAGTGCAGGACTGCGGGGAACGCGCGGACCGCCTCGGTGGTCGAGAAGCCGGCGTCGGTGAGCGTACGCAGAACCAGTTCGAGCGTCCGCCCGATGGACGGGCCCGTCGAGTAGGACCCGGCGGCGACCCTGGCGCCGTCGCGGTAGCGAAGCATCGCGTCGTGCATTCTGCGTGCGAGGCCGGCGATCCATTGCTGCCAGGTCTCGTTGCGGCCAGGACCTTCGATGCCGTCGGCCGCCTCGGCCGTGATCAGCCCGGCCATCAGGTCGAGCAGCTCGTGCTTGTTCTTGACGTGCCAGTAGAGCGTGGGCGCCTGGACGTCCAGCTCCTTGGCGAGCATCCGCATGGTCAGGCCGTCCAGGCCGACGTCGTTCAGCAGCCGAAGACCGGCCCGGGCGATCAGGTCGGGAGTGATGGGCACGGTTGACAATCTAGCATCGTTAGAGCTATCCCTAATGGCGTTCGAGGTTTCTCTAATGTTGTTAGGGGCGATCATGGAAGACGTGGTCATCGCCGGTGCCGGCCCGACCGGCCTGATGCTGGCGTGTGAGCTGCGGCTGGCCGGGGTGGACGTGCTGGTGCTCGAAAGGCGGACCGGGTCCACGCATGACTCGAGGGCGGGCGGGCTGCATCCGCGGTCGCTGGAAGTGCTCGATCAGCGAGGGATGCTCGACCCGTTCCTGGCCGAGGGGCGTCCGCTGCCGGGCGCGCGCTTCGCCGGGCTGCCGCTTGACCTGTCGGGGCTGCCGACCCGGTATCCGTTCCTGTTGGTGATCGTTCAGCGCCGGATCGAGCGGCTGCTCGAGGCTCGCGCCCGGGAGTTGGGCGTGCGGATCCGCAGTGGGGTCGAGGTGACGGGCCTACGCCCAGGGGCGGCGTCGGCAGCCGCGGAGCCGGTCGTGGTCGAGACCACGACCGGGCCCGTGGAGACGCGTTATCTGGTCGGTTGTGACGGTGGCCGCAGCGTGGTGCGCCGGCTGGCGGGCATCGACTTTCCGGGTACGCCCGCGACCACCACGTCGATCCTCGGGGACGTCGAACTCGCCGACCCGCCCGCGGAGCGGTTCTTGCTCCAGCGAACGCCGCGGGGAAACTTCTCGGTACTCGGCTTCGAGGAGGGGTGGCGGCGGGTGATCGTGGACGAGGCCGGGGTGACCGTCGCCGACTCGACGGCCATCGGCTTCGAAGATCTGCGGGCGATGCTCATCCGGGTGGCGGGCACCGATTTCGGGATGCACGGTCCACGGTGGATCTCGCGGTTCACCGACGTCGCGCGGCAGGCGGCGTGTTATCGCTCCGGGCGTGTGCTGCTGGCCGGGGACGCGGCGCACGTCCACTCGCCGGCCGGCGGCCAGGGGCTGAACACCGGGCTGCAGGACGCGTTCAACCTCGGCTGGAAGCTGGCGCTCGTCGTACGGGGGAGCGCCGGCGAGGAGTTGCTCGACACGTACCACGAGGAACGGCACCCCGTGGGCGCTCGGGTGCTGTCGAACACGCGCGCACAGGGCGCGTTGAGCGCACCCGGCGCGCAGGTGGACGCGCTTCGAGCGCACGTGGGTGACATGCTCGCGACGCCGGATGCGAATCGGAAGATCGCCATGATGATCACAGGGCTGGACATCTCCTACGGGCTCGGACCGCGCGTACCCGACCGGGACCTGCCCGACGGGACACGGCTGTTCGAGCACCTTCGCACCGGCCGCCCGATCTTGGCCGATGCCTCGGGCGGGCCGGTGGACGGCTGCTCCGTACGCGAGCTCAAGGGATCCGGAGAACCGCTGCTGATCAGGCCCGACGGGCACCCGGCCTGGACGGAGTCGCTGGGCCGGGAAGCGTTGTCCACAGCCCTGCGACCCTGGCGTTGACATCGTGCGAAATGACCTTACCTTACTGTGTAAAGGCGGCGGCGCGGCCCGATTCCAGCCGTACGCCGAGTCGAGGTGTCAGCCCCAGACCTCGGCGGCCGTTTCGACGATGAGACGGAGCTTGGCGACCTCCTGCTCGTACGTCAGCACGTTGCCCTCCACCGTCGAGGAGAAGCCGCACTGCGGGGACAGGCACAGCTGGTCCACGTCGATGTGCTTCGACGCCTCCTCGATGCGCCGCTTCAGCGCGTCCTTCGACTCGAGCTCCCCGTGCTTCGTCGTCACCAGGCCCAGGACGACCCTCTTGCCGCGAGGCACGTACCGCAGGGGCTCGAACCCACCCGACCGCGCGTCGTCGTACTCCAGGAAGAAGCCGTCCACGTTCAGCTCCCCGAATAGCGCCTCGGCGACGAAGTCGTAGCCGCCCGAGGCCACCCACGAGGAGCGGAAGTTGCCCCGGCACATGTGCGTGGTGATCGTCATGCCCTCCGGGCGGTCGGCCAGGGCCGCGTTGATCTGCTTGATGTACCGCAGGTGCATGTGCTCGGCGTCGTCGCCCCGCGCCGCGATCTCGGCGCGCTGGGCCGGGTCGTTCAGGTACGCGAGGCTGGTGTCGTCGAACTGCAGATACGTGCAGCCCAGCTCGCCGATGCGGCGGACCTGTTCGGCGTATGCCGCGCTCAGGTCGGACCAGAACTCCTCCACGTCCGGGTACACGGCCGGGTCGATCGACGCGGGACCGCCGCGGTAGTGGACCATGCTCGGGGAGGGGATGGTCAGCTTCGGCGTGTTCTTCGTGACGTACCCCTGGAGCGCCCGGAAGTCGTCGGCGAAGATCGTGTGGTCGATCCGGACCCGGTCGTGCACGCTGAGCGCGGCCGAGGTGAAGTTCAGCTCACCGGCCTCGTTGCGGAAGTGGATCCGCATCTGCCCGCCGGGGGCCGGGTCGATCCCGCCGAGCTGATAGATGAAGTCCATGTGCCACGTCGTACGGCGGAACTCGCCGTCGGTGGCCGTCTGCAGTCCGACCTCCTCCTGCATGGCCACGACGGCGCGGATGGCCTCGTCCTCGGCGGCCCGGAGCTCCTCGGCGGTGATCCGCCCGGCGGCCGCATCGTCGCGGGCGCGCAGGAGTTCCGGTGGCCGCAGCAGGCTCCCGACGTGGTCGGCGCGGAACGGGGGCTTCGCGTGAGCCGGCATCGTCGCCTCCAGATGGTTGACGGTTTGATCAGTCTGCTCCGCCCGCGCCGAACCGTCGAGTCACTGTGCCGCGTTCTCCAACCGTTCGATGCGGCGGATGAGCGGCTCGATCTCCTTGCGGACGGCCGCCGCCAGCGCCGCCTGTGGATCGACGGCCGACTTCTGCGTGCGCAGGTGGGCGTAGCCGGCGACCGCCGCGCTGACCGTACGCCGCACCGCGCGGGCGTCGGCGCCCAGTGAGCGCAGGACCTTGCCCGCCGTGCCGTCGGGCTCCTGCGCCAGCCCCACGAGCAGGTGCTCGCAGCCGATGTAGTTGTGCTGCATGCCGACCGCCTCGGTGGCGGTGAGCTCCAGCGCGTTCGCGGCCGGTCCGCTGAAGCGCCGCCCCGCCTCCTCCGCGGCCACGGCCGGCGAGACGTGCGCCAGCTCGCGGGTCAGCCGGTCCGGCTCGATCTCCAGCACCCGCAGGACCTGAAGGCCCATGTTGCCGCCCTCGTCCAGCAGCCCGCCGAGAAGGTGCTCGGTCCCGACCTCGGGTGCGCCCTGCTCGCGGGCCTGCCGTACGGCGAGCCGGAGCGTGGTGCGCGCCCGTTCGGTGAAGTTCGGCAGGCGTGCGGCCAGGTCCTCGGGGCCGGTGTCGCTGAGGACCGCCGAGCGGATGGCGTTGACCCGGCGGACCGCCTGGTCCAGCGCGCGCTGGCAGATCGCGGACACGGGCACCCCCGAGTCCCTGACCGCTTCGGCCAGGTCATCGGGCAGGTAGACATTGATCTTCGGCATCACGCCGTCCCTTCGAATCCGTAGGTGCGGCAACGATAACCCTAGTGGGGTTACTTTGATATAACCCCATCAGCATTTTCGGGGGCTATACCACGGCGGCGCCGATGTTCTGGTGGAATGTCGAATCGTGCGCAGAAAGTCGAGTATCGAAATCGGGCTGGAACTCGGCGGCCGCTACCGAGTGGAAGAGCCGATCGGTGCGGGCGGCATGGGAGACGTCTGGCGTGGCGTCGACCTGCGGCTGCGGCGGCCGGTGGCGATCAAAATTCTGCCCGCCGAACTGGCGGCGGACGAGTCGGCGGTCGAACGGTTCCGCCGGGAGGCGGAGACCACGGCGGCGCTCCAGCACCCGGGCATCACGGTGACGTTCGACATCGACGAGCACCGGGACGGGCATGAGCAGCTGATCTTCCTGGTGATGGAGCTCCTCACCGGCCGTGATCTCGGGACCGTCCTCGCGCGGGAGCCCCACGGGCTGCCGATCGAGTCGGTGGTCTCGCTGACGGCGCAGGCGGCGGACGCGCTGGCGGCGGCGCACTCGCGCGGCATCGTCCACCGCGACATCAAACCCGCCAACCTCTTCCTGCTCGACGACGGGCGGGTGAAGCTCTGCGACTTCGGCATCGCCCGGCTCAGCGACGGGACGCAGCTCACCGCCGCCGGCAGCTTCATCGGCACGCCCCTGTACATGGCGCCCGAGCAGTTCCGCGGGGAGCGGCTCGACGCGCGATCCGACCTGTACTCGCTCGGCTGCGTGCTGTACGAGCTGCTCGTCGGATCGCCGCCGTTCGACTCGGGGGACAACCCCGCCGCGATCATGTACCGGCACCTCAACGAGGCGCCGGCCCCGCCCCGGTCACGGCGGCCCGACGTACCGGAGCATCTCGACCGCCTGACGCTCGACCTGCTCGCGAAGGACCCCGCCGCACGGCCGCAGAGCGCCGCCGCGGTCGTCGCCGCTCTGCGCGGCCAACCGGACCCGGGGTCATCGACAGTGTCGACGGCGACGACCGCCGACTGGGGACCGGGCCACCGTCTCCAGAGCGACGTGGCGACCCGTCAGGACCGGCCACCGGCGACCGTCGAGCCCTCGCGCCCGAAGCGGGGCCGCCGCGCCGGTGTCGTCGCGGGGATCGGCGTCGCGGTCGTGGTGCTCGCCGCGGGCACGGCCGTCGCTTTGACCTGGGACAAGAAGGCGCCCCCGAAGCCCGGCCCCACCCCGACCCCGAGCACCGTCAGCCGGACACCGCAGGCGGAGACGGGCCCGCTGGTCCCCGGCTGGAAGACGATGCTCGCCCCGCAGTACGGGATCGCCTACGACGCGCCGCCGACCTGGACGGTGAAGGGTCCCGACTACGTGATCTGGTTCCCGGACGCGAAGAAGAACATCCTCGCCGCCGAGAAGGGCGTCGCCGAGATCGACAGGGGCAAGTGCACGTCGGCCGCGGCCGGTCTGCGCGGCGGCATGCTGTCCGCCCAGAAGCCGTCAAAGGACCAGCTCGGCACTCTGCAGTACGCGGCCGCCGACGAGGCCCGCAAGTGGGCGAGCGCCGCCTACGGCGGAGCCGGCGCACATCCCCGCCCGCCGACGGTCAGCACCGGCCAGGGCGGAAACATCACGCTCAACGGCATCGACGCCGCCTACACCACCGTCTCGGTGACGACCGCCCCCGGCGGCGACGCCTGCACCCCACCACACGCGACGGTCGAGACGATCGCCATGACGTCGGTGCCCGGATCGTCGTCCGGCCCGACCTTCTTCACCGTCTTCGCGGACCGGGACGTCTCTGGGCAGGTCTCCAGCGAGGAGATCAAGAAGGTCATCGGCACCATCCGCCCGTACACCTGCCCACCCGGAAAACGGCCGCAAAACGACAACACCTGCCGCTAGGTGTTCTGTCCGTGGAGGTTGGTGATGGCGACATGGGGTGGATGGTCTTGAGGTAGGTGAGGGCCTTGTGGCTCTTTGTGGATTGGGAGATCTGCACCGGCGATCAGGAAGGCCCTCGTGCCGCACCGTTGACCGAGACCGGGCGTCTGCGCCTGGCCCGTTGTGTTGTTGAGGATGGCTGGTCCTACCGGCTGGGTCGCCGAACGCTTCCAGGTCTCACCCGCGACCGCGAAACGGTGGGCGGACCGCTACCGCGCCTCCCGGGGAGGCCGGGATGGTCGACCGGTCCAGCGGTCCGCACATCAGTTCCCGGGCGTACCCCACCCGGGCCGAGCGGCGGATCATCAAGGTCCGGGTGGCCCGCTGCTGGGGGCCGTGGGCCTGTTGCGGTTGAATCCCGCCACGGTGCGCGGGGTCTTGGTCCGCTACCGCTTCAACGGGCTGAATGGGATGGACCGGGTCACCGGGCGTGTGATCCGCCGTTATGGGCGCGCCGCGCCGGGTGAGCGGGCGCATGTGGACATCAAGAAGCTGTCCCCGGCGGGGGCGGGCACGAGGTCCTGGGCCGCCCCGAAGGGACGCAAAAATCCACTCGGGCGCCGGGTACCGCTGCCTCCACACCGCTGTCGATGACCGCTCCCGCCTGGCCTGCAGCGAAATCCTGCCCGGGGGAGACCAGACACACCGCCGCCGCGTTCTAAAGGCGCGCCCAGGCGTTCTTCACCTCCTGCGGCATCACCGTTCAGCGAGTGATCATCGACAACGGCCCGTGTTACACATCCACACCCTGACGCGATGCCATGACCACCGTCGGCATCATCTGCAAACGCACCCGCCTCTACCGGCCCAAAACCAACGGCAAAGTCGAAGGCTTCAACCACACTCTGCTCGAAGAACAGGCCTACGCCCGCCCCTACCGCACCACACCGAAACCGAACGACGCCAAACCTTCCCCGACTGGCTCCACATCTACAATCACCACCGCGCTAGGCGGCCGTCCCCCGCCAGCCGCGTCCCCAACCTCACGGGACAGAACACCTAGATCGTTGATGGGAATTGTGTGTGGGCTGGTGGTTAGTGGTCGTAGGTGGTGAGTGATCGTTTGACGGGTGCGTCGATGAGCCAGTTGTGCCAGATGGCGGTGTTGAGGGCGAGGATGCGCTGG
>NZ_JBHLZP010000159.1:429-16537 GCF_042429965.1 Actinoallomurus acaciae | reverse complement strand
GGCGCCCATCCGCCCACGGCCAGGCCCAGTGCCGGGACGGCGACCAGGACGGGCAGCCGGGCCCGGCCGGACGACCGCCACGGGAGAGCACCGTAGGCCAGGCCGCCGAGCGCGCTCCCGGCCGAGAGCGACGCGGTGCACCAGGCCACCGCCGCCGCGTGATGGTGCCGCCCGGCGAAGGCGACCATGAGCAACTCCACCGATCCCGTGCACGCCCCGATCCCGAGGGCGGCGACCATCGGCTGAGCGACGCCGGTCCCGATCCGGGAACGCCGCCGCGGCCCCGCCCCGGCCGCGTCCGGTGACCCGCTGGATGCCCGTACGGGCGGAGCCGGGACGAACGCGAGTGTTCCGGCCAGGACCAGTCCCGCGCTGACGACCACGCCGAGCGACGGCGCCGCGAACCCGGCCATCAGCCCGGCGAGGAGCGGACCGACGACGAACAGCAGTTCCTCGGCGACGGTGTCCAGGCCGTAGCCGCGGCGCAGCAGCGCCGGATCGCGGAGCAGTTCGCTCCAGACGGTCCGCATCACCGGGCCCAGCGGTGGGGCGCACGCGCCCGCCGCCACGGCCAGGGCGCAGAGCAGCGGTGCCGGGGCCATGTCGCGGCGGCCAGGGCCGTCAGCACCAGCGCGTACGCGACGGCCATCGGCGGCAGGGCGCGCCTCGGCCCGTACCGGTCGATCAGCCCGGCCCGTACGGGAGCGAGCACCGACACGGTCAGCGCGAACAGGGCCATGACGCCGCCCGCCACGGCGTACGACCGGGTGGCACCGGTCAGGGCCAGAACGAGGGCGAGGGGGACGATCCCGTACGACGACCGGCCGAGCAGGGCCGCGCCGAACACCCGGCGGACATGAGGGGTATGCAGGACGGCCCGGTAGGAAGGGGCGGATGACGACATGAAGGGTGTTCCTCAGGAAGGCGGCGCGTCACCGGGAGCGCCGTGAACGTGCGAGGCCGACGAGATGCCGCAGCGGTGGCGGTCTCGTCGCGCTCTACGCACGGGGGAGGAACATGCGGGTCACGCTAACACGCCGTCCGGTCAAGGGCTCATCCCCGCGCGGACCTGCGGCTCGGGCGCGCCAGGCCGATGACGGTGAGTGCGGCGACGGTGGCGAGGCAGAGCCAGGCGAAGGCGTCCCCGATCAGGTCGTAGACCGTCGTGGCGCCATGCGTCGGCACGTAGGCCACGGTCGTCTGCGGATCCGTCGTGAAGTAGTCGGTGGTGGCCAGGACGTGGCCCCGGTCATCGAAGGCGGCCGACACGCCTTCGGAGTCCTGGCGCACCAGCGCGTATCCGCCTTCGACGGCGCGCAGGGCGGCCTTCTCGGTGTGCGGGCCGCCGTACTCCCGCCAGTCGTGCGACGGGACGAGCATGATGTCCGCGCGTACGCGCATCAGGTCGGGAAAGTCGGCGTCGTAGCAGATGACGTTCGCGATCCGGCCGTACGGGGTGTCGACGACCGGCACCCGGCCGTCTCCCGGGGTGAACGGCTCCGAGCCGGGGATCGGGTGGGCCTTCTGGTAGGTCCACAACACCCTTCCGTCCGGGCCGATGAGGAGGGCCTCGTCACGGCCGTGGGCCGGCCCGGTCGTGGCGTAGACGCCGACGCCGATCTCGAGGTAGATCCGGGACCGGCGTGCCTGTTCCCGGGCCGCCGCGATGGCGGCGTGTTCGCTCGTCTCCTGCGTTTTGACGCCCTCCTCGGGCCAGATCACGATCTTCGCGCCGGCGTCGGCCTCACGTCGCGTGAGGGCGAGGAGCTGGTCCTCCACGGCCCTCATGGCCGGTTCGACCTCGGCCGCGGGGGCGGCGGCGACGTCCTGACGGCCACCGGCGATCCGGCCGATCGCCGCCTGCTGGGCGGCGAGAACGTCCCGGCCGGGACTGACACCGGCGATCCGCACCGTCGCGCTCCCGTCCGGGACGAAGGCGAGCCGTGCCCCGCCGCCGAGGAGGACGGCGGCCAGCGCGGCCCCGTACACGAGGCCGCCGCGGGCTGATCGCCACGAGGGGTCCGCCCAGATGCGGTTGACCGTACCGGCGAGCCAGGCGATCAGGAAACCGATCCCGTACGAGCCGGTGATCGAGGTCACCTGCAGCAGGGGCAGGTCGCCGTACTGCGTGACCGTGAGCGAACCGTAGGCGGTGCCGAACGGCGACAGCAGGGTGATGAGGAATTCGGCGCCGGCGACCGCGGCGGGAAACACCAGCGTCGCCGGCCACGGGCGCAGCCGGCCGACGAGCAGCCGGTCGAGAAGGAACGGCAGCGTCTGAATGAGGGCGAGACCGACCGCCCCGGCGAGAATGACGGCGTTGAATCCGAGCGCCGACTCGAAGACCCAGAACACGGCGGCGGCGAGGTTCGCCGGCAGCATCCACAGAAAGCCCGACCAGGCACGGCCGGTACGGGTGAAACGCAGCAGGAGCACCGGGAAGATCCATGCCGCGAGGGGAATGTCCCATCGGCCGCCGACCGCGAAGAGCATCGCCACGGTGCCGGCCACCAGCAGCGACCAGCGCAGCGGTGCCGGCGTCGTACGCCTCTCGTCGCCCATTCTCTTCTTCTTTCCTTGGGAGGGGATCACCCGAATTCAGGGGTGTTTCGACGCTAGAAGGCCCCACGGGCGGCGGGCGTCGTCCGGATGAGCGATCTGCCGGCGGCCCGCGCAACCATGGATTCGGGACCCGCGAGCGATCCGGGGAGCTCCGCGAACGCCTAGCCTTGGCGACTGATGACGGCGTACGTAACGGCTGTCCTGCGCAGCGCACGAACCCGGATCGCCGGTCGGCCCTGGCCGGCCGACGTGGCGCTCGGCGGCGGGCTCACCGCGTTCGACATGGCGACGCTGTCGGGCCGGGTGCCGGCACCGAGCCCGGTGGGCGTGCTGCTCTGGGGCCTGCAGACCGTTCCGCTCTTCTGGCGGCGACGGCATCCGCGTGCGGTCCTGGGCGCGATGACGGCCGCCTTCATCCTGTTCGAGGTGGCCGACCCGGTCCCGGGCAAGACGCCGGGGCCCTACTTCCTGGTCTTCGCCGTGTACGCGCTCGCGCGCCACGCCCCGGCGGCCGTAAGTGTTCCCGGGTCGGCGCTGTCGCTCGTCGCGGCGACGGCGACCGACCTCGTCGTCGGCCGGTCACCGGTGCCCCGCCTGGACTCCCTGGCGCCGATCACCGCGACGACGTTCGCCGCCTTCTTCCTCCTGGCCTGGCTCCTGGGCTATGGACGGCGGCGGATCGAGACCGACGCGGGCCGGCTCCGCGATCTGAACGACCGGCTGCGCGCGGAGCGGGAGATCAACGCCCGGCAGGCCGTCCTCACCGAGCGGGCCCGCATCGCCCGCGACCTTCATGACGTCGTCGCGCACCACGTCAGCGCGATCGCGGTCCAGGCGTGGTCCATCGAGGAGGTCGTGCGGGGTGATCCGGGGCTCGCGGGGGTGACGCGGATCGCGGAGGCGGCCGACACCGCGCTGATCGAGATGCGCCGCATCCTCGGCCTGCTCGCCGGGCGGGACGAGGACACCGGTCCCGAGCCCTCTCTCGACCACGTCGACCGGCTCATCGCGGCGGCCGAGGCGGCCGGCTGCCGTGTCACGGCGACGCTGGACGCGTCGATCGGCGCCGTTCCCTCCGCGATCCAGATCTCGGCCCACCGCATCGTGCAGGAGGCGTTGACGAACGTCCTCAAGCATGCCGGCCCCGCCGACGTCCGGGTCGTCCTGCGCCTCAACGCGGACGTGCTGACCGTCGAGGTCGAGAACGGGCCGGCCGCCGGGGATCACCGGCCCGTACCCGGATCCGGCCGAGGACTGATCGGCATCCGCGAACGCGTCACGGCCTTCGGCGGCACCGCGCACGCCGGCCCGCTTCCGCGGGGCGGATGGCAGGTCCGCGCCGCGTTCCCTCTCCGGGAGGTCCGGTGACCATCCGCGTGCTCCTCGCCGACGACCAGGAGATGGTACGGGCCGCGCTGCGCGCCGTCATCGACCGCCGCGACGACCTGTGCGTCGTCGGCGACGCCGCGGACGGCGAACAGGCCGTCGCCGCGGCACTCCGCCTGCGGCCCGACGTCGTGGTCATGGACGTGCGCATGCCCGGCATGACCGGCGTCGAGGCCACCCGGCGCGTCCTCGCCGACTGGCCGCACGCCGACCCGCCGCCGCGCGTCCTCGTGCTCACCACCTTCGACCTGGACGAGTACGTGCACTCGGCCCTGCGCGCCGGCGCCGGCGGCTTCCTGCTGAAGAACAGCCCGCCCGACCAGCTCGCGCACGCGATCCGCGTCGTCGCCGCGGGTGAGGCCATGCTCGCCCCGAGCGTCACGCACCGGCTCATCAGCGCCTTCACCGCGCTGCCTCCCGGGCTCGTCTCCGGCGTGGCACCTCCCGCGCCCGGCCGCCACGCGCGCATCGGCTCGCTCACCGAGCGCGAGCTGCGGGTTCTCATCCTGGTCGCGCGGGGGCTCTCGAACACGCAGATCGCCGACGCGCTCGGCCTGACACTGGCCAACGTGAAGAGCCGCGTCAACCGCGTCCTCACCCGGCTCGGCCTGGAAAACCGCGTGCAGGCCGCGATACTCGTGCACGAGGCGGGCCTGCTCCCGACCGTCGCCGGTGAGGTCCGGGCCGAGGGAGGGGAAGGCCCGTGACCGGCGATGACGGCAGGCGCCGGACGGCGACCTGTCCTCTTCGGCGACGGCCCCCTGGCGGTGATGGAGCTCGCCGACCTCCCGCAGCGGACCTAACAACCACTTACTCGAGCCCAAACGACCAGATCGTGGCGTTTCGATCGGACCTCGGCACTCAACTCGCCCACGGCTAATCAGCAAGAGCTGGGTTGAACAGGCCCCTCAGCACCAAGCGATCTCAACGGCAGTAGCGAATGCCGTCGACAGGGAATCGATCAGGGGCTGCGCAAATTCCGAGCAATCGCGCAGGCAAAAGCCCGTCGTCCCGATCATCGTTCCAGGTAACGATCTCCACCGGCAGATCTTCCGCCGGGCGTGATGTGTCGCATTCCCTCACCGTTGGCCACTCAGCGGCCCACGCAGCGGGGCGCCCTCAAGATCACGAGAACGCCCCGCCGACAACGGCAGCATTTTCGAATTTCTGACGATCTCAACCGCTGTTGACGATCGTCACCCTGATCACTACCTCGTCATTAAATCTAATCCCGACAGCCTGGCCACCGCTCTCGGAACCTTCGCCGTTGACGAGCATCGGAGTTGCCAACAGGCCTGTCAATTTTCTCCATGCGTCCCGGCCTTCAACATCATCGCTCAAAGGGTCGCCAAGGTCACATTCGTCGCATTTACCGCACGCCCCGCACTCGGCCGAGAGTTGCTCGTTCACGACGTCGCTGACCGTCTTGCCTTCAGCCCTCGGGCCCCGAACCTGATGACTGCGCCACCGGCCGGGGGCCGAGCGGATCACCTGCAAGGAGGCCGCCCCCACAGCGGATAAGCCTACGAGTACTAAGCCCCGTTTCGGCTTTGAGGACGGGGAACGTTAGGCGACCAATCGACTACACGAAGCAACCGGGAGAGGCAGGCGATACCGCCGTGACCATCACCGAGATCGTGCCAAGGACAGGTCGCACGGCCGAGCGAACCAGCGATGCCGTGCCCGAGCGACCGGGCCAGATCGAAGCCAAGCTGGGCGAAGTCGAGGCGCTCGGACGCGAGCAGGCCAACCTGTTGGCCCACCTCGTAGAGGGATACGCCGGACACACCCGCAACGAGCGCCAAATGCTCGACATCCTGAAGGAGTTGAGGGACCTCTACGTTAAGGCGCTTCAGCCGTCGGTCGATCGTACCGACCAGGCCTGCCCCCCAACGGCCGACCGCGAGCCCACGCCGAGGCGTCCCGCCCGCGACGGAGAGGTCTGCGCATGCGGCAGGCCCGCCGTGGACGTCCTCCTCTTCAACGACCTCGGCCCCACCCCCAGCTGCGGGACGTTTGAAGAGGGCCGCCACCGGCCCGCCGGTTGCCCGTCCTGGTGCGTCGCCGAACACTCGCGCCCCTGGGACGGCGAGCACGGCGGCGAGATCCACGAGGTCGAGCTGGCCTACCACCCGTACGTCGTCACGGTCCTGAGCGGCGAGGAGAAGACGTACCTGGCCCCGATCCTCGCCAGCATCCTCACCGACTCCGCCGACGGGGAGCCGTACATCTCGCTCGTCAACCACGATGGCTGCGCCAGCGACCGCCTGACCTCCGACGAGGCTGACCAACTCGCCGACATCCTCCAGGAACTGGCCGCCACCATGCGCCGCGAAGAGGTGCGGTCATGAGCGAGATGACCATCGTCAAGATCACCCGCCGGTCGCGCCGCCGCTACGACCAAGGCCTGACGAACGCCCGGGCCGAGGCGTCCCTGACTCAGATCTCCACTTACGTCCGGGTCCTGCTGACGTGCCAGACCCAGGTGGCCAACGTCCTGATCGAGATGCGGGATCAGCTCGTCGAGCAGGTCGGCAAGTGAGCGCCGTCGACATGGGGCGCCCCCGGTACGAGGAGCCCGTCGTCCGCGTCCACGAGTGCTACGCCCTGATGGAGAACCTGGACCGTACGCCCGGGCAGAAAGACGACGTCTTCGCGCGGCTCATCGCGATGCGGTTCCGAGTGGCGGCGTACGTCGGCGACGAGGAGGTCGGCCGGTGACCGCCCAGCGTCTGCTCGCCGCCGAGGGGGCCGGGCTGCTCGTCGCCGGGTTCGGTACCGCTGCCGTGCTGCTACTGCGCGGCCAGCGGCAGGCGAGCCGTCACATGCTCGACCTGCAACACCAGATCGACCGCGTGAACGGCCTGTGCCGGTCGCAGGAGAACGTACTGACACGCCTGCTGGAAGCCGTAGGCGACGAGGTGAGTGAGCGGCGACAGGCGCGCCAGCGCCGGTAGCACGTAAAAAAAAACAAGACGCCCCCGCCGGTCACCCACCGTGCGGGGGTGTCTCTCGCCTTCCGGCCCTTGACGCGGCACCCCATCGGATTGACGGCCCTCCCGACGTGGCAGGTTTGGGCGAGCTCTCGGACAGGAGAAGATCGTGAAGCTACGGCTCCTTGGCAAGGAGACCGACGGCGGCCAGTCCCCGACCCTCTACGACACCGACGAGCAGATGAACGGTAAGGACGTGTACGTCATCCGAGGCTGGCGGATCACTGACCCGGCGACCTTGGCCCAGCTCGACCTACCAGCCCATGAGACGGTCATAGCCGTACCGAAGAGGCTGATGGACCACCTGCCGAAGGGAACATGGATGGTCCGCGCCGCGGTCGACAAGGGCGTCAGCGTCCGCCGGGCGCGGATCGTGTCCGAGCCGGTGACGGACTACATCCGCTTCGAGCACGAGGGCACCGACGCGGCCGTCGCGTCGGGCGAAGAGGTCCGCTGGCTGCCGCGGAAGCGGGCGTCGGGGATCGCCCTGCCCGGAAACGACTTCTGGCTGTTCGACGAGTCGACGGTGTTGTTCAACCACTTCACCGGCGACGGGGGTTCAGCCGGCCGGGAGCTGACCACTGACCCGACGGTGGCGCGGCTGTGCAGGTCGGCGTTCGAAGCCGTCTGGGCGGCCGCCATCCCCCACGGTGAGTACAAGCTGGTCTGAGGGCGTCATCGGTGTCGACGCCGGCTCAGCAGGCGAGGGAGGCGTTCGGAGCCCGGCTCCGCGAGCTGCGTAAGGACGCGCGGCTGACGGGCCGGGCCTTGGCCGCCGCCGCAGGTTGGCACGAGGCCAAGGTTTCCAAGATCGAGCATGGCCGGCAGCCGCCTTCGGAGACCGATCTGAGCGCTTGGTGCGAGCACTGCGGGTGTGCCGACCAGCTCCCTGACCTCGTCGCGACCGTACGGCACATCGAGGCGATGTACGTCGAGTGGCGTCGTGAGATGCGCACTGGCCAGCGGCGCTTTCAGGAGTACGCAACCGCGATCATCGGCCACAACATCGAGCGCTTCAAGACGCCGTGGCAGATGCATGCATTCACCGGATCTCTCAATCGCGGGGTCGTAGGTTGTGCGGGTGAGCGGCTGGACCGATGAAATCGCCGTCTGGGTCGAGGAACTGCGGCAGCGTAGGCCGGTGTTCCATTCAGAAGCCGACTTCCAGCACGCACTGGCGTGGACCGCTCACCAGTCGAACCCGTCGCTGCGGGTGCGCCTAGAGACCAGACCCGCCCCCGGCATGCGCTTGGACCTGCTCCTGTCCAAACCGGGCCTCGGCGAACACCTGGCCCTGGAACTGAAGTACCTGACAGCCGCGTGGGCCGGAGTGATGGACAACGAACGGTTCGCCCTGCTCAGCCAGGGTGCGCAGGACATTCGAGCGTATGACGTGGTGAAGGACATCCAGCGCGTCGAGCAGCTCGTCGACCAGCCGCAGTGGAGCGGTTGCCTGGCCCCCGAGGACGATTCCGGCTGATGACCATCGCGGTCAGCTGACGTGTGCACGCGCGGCGGCACGAGCGCGAGTCATGCTTGAAATCAGCGTCCGACGCGCGGTCAGCGGCATGTGCGGATGTTGTTGCTCAGCCGGAGGCCTCCGGTGTTGATTGGAATCGGTACCTGGCGTGTGCGGGATGTGGCAGGTTGTCGCCTATGACCAGTCGTTTGCTGCCGGTTCGGGCCGGTGATGTCGATCTGATGATCGAGACGGTTCCCGCCGTCGGTTCCGAGTCCACGTCCCGCCTCGTCGACGGCGCGGGCGAGCGCGTCCTGGACGCCTTCGACCGGGCGCGGGACGCCGTCGTGGCGATCGCGACGTCCACCGCCGAGGCGATCGACCGATTGCACGGACGTGCCGTACATCCCGAACAAGTCGAGGTGGAATTCGGCCTGAAATTCTCTGCGCAGGGTGGCATCGTCGTGGCAGGCGCCTCCGGCGAGGCGACCTTGGTGGTCAAGGTGACCTACCAGGGCCCGCCGTCCGAGGGACGGTAACGACGACCCTAGGCGGTAAGCGTGGATGTGGTGCGGCCGGTCCGCGACCCACGGATCCCCGGGTTTCTCGGACGGCTGGTCGGCCCTGCCGGCGAGGTCGCGGGCACCTGCTTCCAGGTGGCACCCGGTGTCGTCGCGACCGCGTGGCACGTCCTGGATCAGTTACGGTGCGGGCAGGTCGGCGCCTGGGTCGGAGTAGACGCGCTGGGTGGGACGGCGAAGGTCGCGGGCGCCGAGGTGCTGGCCACCGATCCGGCGCGCGACCTGGCCGTACTGCGCCGGACCATGCCCTTGCCCGGCACCGCGGCCGTACTCGAGGCCACCGACACCGTCGAGTTCCACACCCAGATCGTGGTGACCGGCGTGGCCGCGGTGGAGGATCCGGGCCATGACTACCGTCATCTGGACGCCACCGGCTCCTGGCAGGGCGGGACCGTCCGCGACGACCGAGTCGCCCTCGGCCGCCTCACCTCGTCCGCCCTCGTCCCCGGAATGAGCGGCGCCCCGGTACTGCGGCTTACGGACGGGACGGTGCTCGGCGTCGTCTCTGCCCGCTACAACAGCGCGAACGGCTGGCTGCGCGACACGGTCTGGATCGCCAGGACGGAGGATCTGACCGCCCTCGTCCGGGGAATCCCGGGCCTCACCGTCGCCCGGCGCCTGACCCTGCACGACGAAGTCGGCGCCGTCCTGGAGGTCCGGGGCCACGACTCGCCCGCGCCCGCCGCAGTGGCCACCGATCAGGGCCCGCAAGAAGCGGCGTACGAGGCGGCCCGCGTGCTCAGCGCACTGGACAAGGCATGCAAAGGCATCGGCAGGCTAGGTGATCTGGCGCGGGCATTGATCGCAGCGGCGGCCCGCGAGGGAGGGCACAGCGCGGACGAGGTCGAGGCATTCAAATCGCGCATCGGTTCCCGCGGCCTGGACCCGCGAGTGCTGATCCCGCACATGAATCAGCACGAGGAAGCGCTACGCCGCTGGTCCGAGCCGGTGCCCGGTTGCGCGGCGGCAGATCGGGCCACTGGAATGCTGGCCTCGTTCGTCCGCGCCTTCGCCGACGCACTCGATGAGCTGTTCGCCGGGCTTCCGTCCGGCACGCAGCGCCATCTGGGTGAGGCACTCGCGGACAGGAACTCCGTTGGTCTCGCCGGTTTCCTGTCCGCGCTCGACACACAACTCTCCCCGCTGAGATCCACGTCGGTCGAGGCGGTGCTGGTGCAGCGTCCCGACAAGGATTCCGACGCCGGCACCACAACCACCGTACGGGCCACGAATCAACGCCGTGCGGGCCTCGGGTTCGTTGCCACGCAGATGCTCCACCTGCCCGCCGCCGACCCTTACGTCACCGGCCGCGCCACTCTTGTCGACCAGGTCGCACAGACGATCGACAGACACCGGCGGCGCCATGGCTCAGCGACGGCATTCCTATCGGGGCCGCCCGGGGTCGGCACGTCCACCGTGGCGATCGAAGCGGCGCGCCGCCTGGCACCGGCCTTCCCGGGCGGGGTGTTCCACATCGACCTGCACGGCCTCGTGCCGGAAGCCCACCGGCCGGCCCGTACGGTCGTCCGGATCGTGTCGGAAGCGCTGGATCTCCAACTCGGCAGCGGTCTCCAAGACGATGCCGCCGACTTCGCCGCTTTCCGCGCACAACTGCGTGACAAGGCGATACTGCTGGTGCTCGACAACTCCCGGGACGCGGCCCACGTAGCCCAGCTGGGAAAGGCTCCGGCCTCCTGTGGATTGATCGTGACCTCACGAGACAGGGTCCAGAGTTTCGCCGACCCGGGACTGGTGTTCCGGGTGGAGCCGCTCGATCGTAAGAGCGCGGTGCAGGTGCTGAGCCATTACACAGAAGAACATCCGTCGCTGCACCGGATCGCCCACTTGTGCGGCGACGTCCCCCTCGCGCTGCGCATGGTCGGCGCTCGTCTGGCCGGACGTGGCGACCTCCCGCTCGACTACCTGGTCCAGTTGCTGGAGGAGGAGAGCACCCGGCTGGACTACCTCGACAGCGGCGACCGCGCGGTCCGCATCGCGATCAAGCTCAGCTACGACCATCTCGACGCTCCCGCACGCCGCACCTTCCGGCTCATCCCGGCCGCTCCCGGCTCCACGGTCACCGGGGACGAAATGGGCCACGGCCTGGACTCCCCGCCACGGGGGCAGGAACTGCTGCTGAACCGCCTGGTGGACCGCAGCCTGGCGCAGCACGAATTCGTCCGGTCGTTCCCCGACGGGCCGCTGGCGACCTTCAACCTCTACGAGCTGGTCCAGCTCTTCGCCCAAGAACAACTCGCGGAGGAGGAGGGCCCGGACGAGGTACGCGATTTCCGGCACCGCCTGGTCGCTCGGCTCTGCGACCGCCTGGACGCCATCGCCGACCAAACTCCCGACGCCGAGATATCCGGAGAACTGGACCCGGCGCGCTTTCACGCCGCCCTGGCCATGGCCGAGCAGGAAGGGTGGCAGGATCTCGGCACCAGGCTCGCGGTCGGCCTACACGTCCTCTACAGCGCACGCAATGAACTCGACAGCATCCTGGAGATCAACGACGTCCGCATCGACCTCCACCTGCGGCACGGCGATCCGGCGAAGGCCGCCCAGACCTGTCTTCTGGTCGCGGACGAGTTGCGCAACAGCGCCCCCGTCAAAGCAGTACAGTCAGCCCGCCGCGCAGAGCGAATAGCGCGCGAACACGGTCTTGCTGAACTGGCCGCCAAGGCAGCCTTCGAGTTGAGCAAATTGCTGTGGGATCAGGACAACGCCGAAGACGCCCTGAAAGCAGGCGAGCAAGCGGCCACCGATCTCCTCGCCCTGGGAAAGGAAGCAGCAGCGGTCCCCATCGTCATCAACAACTGCTACCTGGCGCTGTGGACCAACGAAAATCACAGAGCGCTGACCTGGGGCCGGAAGGCCACCGACCTGGCCGACCGTTGGGCGGACCTACAGCATCGCGACTTGGCGGCGGCCTACCGAGGCAGGGCCGAAAGACGTGCGGGCAACCATTTGGCGGCCATCGACCTCGCTCGCCGCTCCGTGCACCTCAGCACTGAAAGGGGCAACTGGTGGGACGTGGCCGTATCCGCCGAGGACGGCGCCGAGGCCGCCGATGACATAAGCGACACGGCAACGGCAGTCGAATTGCGCAGCATCGCCGCCGACCACTGGGCTCGAAACGGCAACCAGACGCGCGAGGTAGCGGCCCTGATCAACCTGAGCGCCACCCATATGACCGCCGACTCCTACCAACAGGCCCAACACGCCCTGACCCGCGCCGAAGCAATCGCAAGAAACCCCGAGAACTCCGTCCCCGGCGCGCTCCAGCAGGAATCAGCACTGCGCACCGAAGCAGTCCGGCTATTCGTTTCCGCCACCCCGGAGACCCTGCCCCCAGCACCCGCCGAAGACGAAGACCTCAACCGCCTACGTGAGGTCCTACGTCTCCACCGCATCGGCGACCTGAGCAACGCTCAGGCCCGCGACCAGACCCTGGCAATACTCACCTCAAAGACCCGACACGCCCCCGCCTGGGACAAGTGGAACCTGCGCCAAGAGCTAGGCGAGGAACGCCCGCCCCTCCAACAACTGACCTGATCCGACCGAAGCGCGAGGCAACGACACCACAGCCCCGAGAACATCGGCGGTCAGCAGGCCGGCCGGCGACCTCGCCAACGCGCTCTCATCGGTTACTTGTTTCATCGGCTCAGGACCGGTGCCCGGCCAGGCTCGGTCCAGGCGCCTGGGCCGTCGCTCTCACATCGGCTGCCCACGCTGGTCGTGTGGCTCCCTTTTGGCCCGCGCGGTTCCGGAGGCGGGGAGGCTCAAGAGGGGTTCGCTCTGCTCGAAGTAGCGTTGCCCTCCCGGCTCGACAACCAGGTGATGGATCGAGCATCGGAGGACTCGCATGGACCGAGTCGTCCTTGGCATGGCCCCGCACAAGCTCTGCCACGATCGAGGTGATGGCCGCTGATGAGACCATCCTCGCGCGGACCCGCGTGTTCGCCACCGGGCAAGGCCGCAAGACCGACGCCACCGACGCGCACTCGGTTGCCCTGGTCGGCACACGGATGGCAGGTCTTCGACCGGTGGTCAACGACGAGCAGCTCGCGGTCCTGCGGATCCTGATCGACCGCCGCCGGTCCCTCGGTGAGGACCACACCCGCATGTCCGCCCAACTGCACCGGCTGTTGCTGGAGCTCGTCCCCGGCGGGGCGAAGAAGAGCCTTTCCGCCGCCCAGGCCAATGCCATGCTCGCCAACGTGCGACCCCGCGACGCCGCCGGCAAGACACGACGCCGGGTCGCCACGGAACTGATCACCGACCTCGAACGGATCTACCGGCGGTTCCAAGGACGCCGACAAACAACTCAAGGAACTCCTCGCCTCCACCGGCACCACCCTGATGGACCTGCACGGCATCGGCCCCTCCGGCGCCGCACGCTTGCTGGTCGAGGTCGGCGACATCACCCGATTCCCCAACCGGGCGCACTTCGCCTCCTGGAACGGCACCGCCCCCATCGACGCATCCTCCGGCGACCAGATCCGACACCGGCTGTCCCGAGCAGGAAACCGGCAGATACTCGACGACGCCCTCACACATACGACAACGAGCCCGGAAGGGCATTAAGCAGCGACCACTGACTCCAGCACGGCCAGCTCACATCCCCACCCCGGCACTTCGGACAAGCCACTTCCCGAACCCGCCATCGCACGGCCTACGACCACCCTCAGCACAGCCTCTTGACATAGAGGGGAGCCAGAAGAGGACGGTGTTCAGGCTGCTCAATACGCTTGACGCCGTGAACTTGATAGACGGGCGAATGCACGTCCCCTTAACGCGGTGATCGAACACCGATCCGCCAAATCAGCGTCCGCCGAACAATGCAAAAGCGGCGGCGTCGCCCAGCCGGGCAACACCACCGCCGACACGACAACGGCGCCACTCGCCACCACTCTCGCGAGCGGATATTCGAACAACGCCGTCTGAACGAACCTGAAAGCTGACCTCCGACCCCAGCCTGCGGGGGCGTGGGGGGCGGAGCCCCCCACATTGGGGGTTCCGGGGGTCACCCCCGAGCCAGCACGAGTGGGAGTGGCGGTACTCGAACCCCTTCTCCTCCATCGTGCTCGACGACACGGCCGACACCTCCGGTCAGGTCCGGCGCTTTCCGTGCCGGGCTGCCGAGCAGGTGACGATCACGTGCGCTCGGCGATGAAGACGAACTCCCGGCCGGGCCGGTCCGGGGCCTGCCGTACGTCCAGCACGCGGTAACCGCCGTCGGCCAGGCTCGTCTCCACCTCGTCGCGGTCGCGGAAGCGCAGCGTCGAGTCCGAGGTGAGGACCGCGCCGTCGGCCGGGAACCGGTAGCCGTAGCGGAAGGAGACCAGGGGAAGGCGCACGTCGGTGACCTCCAGACGCCGCTCCACCGGCCCGATCCCCGGCACGTCGAGGGTGACCGGAGCCGTGTCGGCGGCCCACTCCTCCCAGGCGCGGCGCTCGGGGCGCCGCGTCTCGAACACGAGGTGACCGCCCGGCCGGAGCGCGGCGTGGACGCATCGGAGCGTTCGTGCCCAGTCGTCGTCGGTGAGGAAGACCTGCGCGACGTTCCCGGCCATCACCGCGAGGTCGAACGCGGCCCGGGGCACCGCGGTGGAGAAGGCGGGCCCGGCCATCAGACGCGCGTCGCCGTGCACCCAGGTGACCCTGCCGGCCGGATCCTTGGACCTCGCGATGTCGAGCGACGCCCACGCCGGGTCGACGCCCACGACCGTACGGCCACCGTCGGCGAGCGGGACTGCCAGGCTGCCCGTCCCGCAGCCGACGTCGAGCACCCGGTCCGCGCCCAGTTCGCCGGCGATGGCGACGTAGGCCGCGAGGTCGTCGCGGTCTCCGTCGAAGGCGTCGTAGAGGGGGGCGAGGCGGGGATCGGCGAAGAGCGCGTCGGGCACGCGGCGACCGTACTCGCGGCGGGGGCGCTCCGGCGACGGGTTTTCGCACCCCCGGCGCGCTACGCCTCCGGCACGCTACGCCTCCGGTGAAACGACGTTCCGCCCGCTCGTCCGGGTTGCCAGGATGGCCGGCATGAGACTGCTCGTACTGGGAGGAACGCGTCACGTCGGCCGAGCCGTCGTCGAGACGGCGCTGGCGCGGGGCGATGAGGTCACCACCGTCAACCGCGGGCTGAGCCGGCCGCCCGCGTCCGGGGTGGAGGCCCTCGTCGCCGACCGGGCCGACCGTGACGCCCTGCGCCGGGCGGTCGCGGACCGGGAGTGGGACGCCGTGATCGACACCTGGAGCGGGGCGCCGCGGATGGTACGCGACTCCTGTGAGCTGCTCGCCGGCCGGACCGGCCACTACGGGTACGTGTCCAGCCGGTCGGTCTACCGGTGGCCGATCCCGCGAGGCGCCGACGAGAACGCCCCGGTGGTCGACGGCGACCCCGGCGCGGAGGACGACGAGGACTACGCCGCCGCCAAGCGCGGCGGCGAGCTGGCCGCGCTGGAGGCGTTCGGCGACCGGGCGCTGCTCGCCCGCGCGGGGCTCATCCTCGGCCCGTACGAGCACGTCGGCCGCATGCCGTGGTGGCTGCGCCGGATCGAGCGAGGCGGACCCGTCCTGGCGCCCGAGCCCGAACGCCCCCTCCAGTACGTCGACGCGCGTGACCTGGCCGGCTGGATACTGTGGGCCGCGGAACGTGGGATCGGTGGCGCGTTCAACACCGTCAGCCCGACCGGGTACTGCACGATGCGTGAACTGCTGGAGACCGCCGTACGGGTGACCGGCGCGGACGCCGAACTGGTCTGGGTACGCGCCGACGTGATCGAGGAGGCGGAGATCAGCCCCTGGACCGAGCTGCCGATCTGGCTGCCGCGCAACGACGAGTACGACGGCATGCACGACTCGGACGTGTCCGCCGCCGTCGGAACCGGGCTCACCTTCCGGCCGACACGGGAGACGGTCGCCGACACGTGGGCCTGGCTCCAGGCCGAGGGAGACCCCGCTCCCCGGCCGGGCGTCCCCCGGATCGGCCTCGACCCGGACAAGGAGCGGCGCGTCCTCCAGGGACTCCGGCGACGAGAACCCTAGGGCGTGTTTTGTGGATCTTGGGTGGTGGGTGTGGGTTGATGGCGTGTCATGGTGCGTCGTCATGAGTTGAGTGATGCCGC